>JBBRHH010000004.1:0-33689 GCA_038222915.1 Tepidisphaerales bacterium | reverse complement strand
GTTCCTGCCTGTGTTAAAATCTGGGCTCGCGTCAGGTTCGATGTCTCCTGTGCAAAATCCGCATCGCGAATGGTGCTCAAGCTTGACGTCACATTTTCAAGCGTGATGCCCAACGAGTTCGCGTTGGTTTCGAGCGTGTTCTTCTCAAACGCGCCAAGCCGGCCTCGGACGATGGCAACTTCGTTGATCGCGCGTTCAATGATATCGCTCGCTTTGCCAGCGTTGCCCGATACCAGCGACGCGGCGCCGCCGGTAAGCACCTGGTTGAGGAATCCAACATCCGTGCCGCCGAGTTTGTTGGCCGCTACCGATTGGATACCGATGCTGACTTGCTGATTTGAATTCACCTGCGGCCCAAGCTGGAACTTGGCTCCGCCGCCGGTCAGGGTGAAGTTGGTCGTGTTGGCCCCGAAGCTGGTCGTCAACGTCAGATCGACATCGAGGCTGGCTGTATTGAGGTGAAGATTGAGTCCGTCACCGGTTGTGAGTGCGCCATTGATTGTCGCCACGGCGTCGCCGCCGGTTTCCCGCGTCTTCACGTTGCCAAGATTGTCGGTTGTCGAAAACGTTCCGGACTGCGGCGTAACTGACACGAAATTTTTTGATCCGTAGCCGACGCTGTTAAACGTGACACCTGAATTCGGATTGCCCGGGTTGATCAGGCTGGCCGTAACACCCGTTGCGTCGCTCACGCGATTGACGGCAAACGCGATGGCCGACGCTTTGGTTCCGCTCAGGAATGTTAGAAGTTCAACGCCTTTGGCGCCATTGACCTCCAGCGTTACGGAGCTTGTAATCGAGCTGGTCCGGAATTCCAGGTCGGCGGTTTTGGCCGAAGTAATGACCTGCACCTGCACGGGAACGGTGGCGGCCGTGCCAAAATTAACGCCGTGCACATGGACATCCGAGACGGCGCTGGCAGCAACACCGCTGGCGATGTAGTCAAGTCCGCCGTTCAACAGCTGTAGTCCGGCGAAGGTTGTCGTATTGCTGATGCGGGTGATGCTTTGAATCGCCGAGTCCACCTGCAACTGATTGGCGGCGATCTCGTCGGGCGAAACAGCGCCGCTGTTGGCCGATTGCACGATCAAGCTCTTGACGTTCAAGAGAAGTGACGCCACTTCGTTGAGAGCACCTTCAGCGGTAGAGATGACATTGCTGGCGCGCTGCGAGTTGTCGATGGCCTGGTTGATGCCGGAGATCTCGCTGCGCAGCTGTTCGCTGGCAATGAGACCGGCCGGATCATCCGCGCCGCGGTTGATCCGCAGTCCGCTGGACAGGTGTTGCAGAGTGTCGCTCAAAGAGTGCTGCGATTTGGCGAGCCCACGCTGGGCCGTCAGTGCAGCGACGTTCGTATTGATGCGGGCCATACCAATCCTCCATGATTGTTGATGGCATACCGCGCCTTGCGAGCGCGGATGTGTGGAGTCCCAGTCCCTTGGGACCCTTCAGGCGGCGAGCCTTCCGGTC
Source organism: Tepidisphaerales bacterium (assembly GCA_038222915.1). Classification (GTDB taxonomy): domain Bacteria; phylum Planctomycetota; class Phycisphaerae; order Tepidisphaerales; family Tepidisphaeraceae; genus JBBRHH01. Next base: position 32,219 of record JBBRHH010000004.1, on the reverse strand, counting down.
GAGCGAGCGATTTCGTCACCCGCACGGCGTGGGTTGCGCCGTCGCGGACAACATCCCGGCCTACGCCGGGCGTCAATCGCGTGCTATTACTTGGGGTCTTCTTTACGTGGTGACTTCGGACTGATCTTTCCAAGACCCGAAAGATCCTCGGGTTTTACCTGCGCGGCCTCACGGTTTTCACGCCGTATGGCATCGTATACTTCCTTGCGATGCACGCTGATCTCCTTGGGGGCATTGATCCCCAGACGCACCTTGTCGCCGCGGATATCTACCACGGTGACTTCGATGTTATCGCCGATCATGATCGTTTCATCGCGTTGACGGGACAGCACCAACATATTGGCTCCTTCCTGGGTAACGGGCCTGAAAGTCCAATTTCAGTCCAGGCCCGCTTCTCGAGCGCGACATCCGTGTCGCGCCGCGGTTCACGAAATTACTTTCGTGCGCCGCTTCCCTGGTGCGCAAACTTTTGCTTGTCGGCGGCGCTTTCATGCGATCTGAAGCACCGACCGGCGCACTGACAATCTCCTGGCTGCGCGGGATCGTCACGATCATCCTGACCGTGGCGCGCCCGACACCTTAGGCCGATTTCGCGAGCGGAATCTGACCCTGCAACCGCAACAATGGCTGCCGCGTCGTCCACTTTTTCTCATTGAGCACAATCTGCTGACCAAGCCGATTCTGCGCGTTGACCACAAGCGGTCCTTGCAGGTTACCGGTAAGCCAGTCGCCGACTTTGTTGCAGATAACGAACACCTGAAGGTGGGCTTCGTCGGTCAGCCCCAGCTCCTCCTGGGTTTCGTCCTTCAAGGAGAATCCATACTCCTTGAAGAAGATGCTCGGATCGGTGACGACGAACGCCAGATTTGGGTCGTCCACGCTCTGCAGCCAGAAGAAGTAGTTCTCTTCTCCCGTCTGGATAAGCGCGAATTGCTTGTGCTCAGGAAAGCCCAGCACGCCTCGCGAAAAATTGATGATGCGATCATCATCCACATTCACGAGCCCGAAACGCGTCGATTCGATCTCCATAAGAACTCCATTTCTGCGCGGCCAAGCCGCTGGACACTCGCGGCATCCGCCGCGAACAAAAAACCATTCGACCCGTGAAGCAGCAGCCATCCCTGGCCGCTCTCCAGCACATCCCATTCTTCCGTCCCCGGCATCCGGCCAGGTCCGGTCATCTCCGCATTCCGCGGCGGAAACATCGGCCGAAGTCCACTTCGCGCCGCCGGGAAGCACAAACCGTGCCCGCCGGATTTTTTCATGGGGCGGTTCACCGCGCCCAAAGTTTCAAACCTGAATCGACACCGCTGTGTCTCATCGAGTCATCCATTTTTTTCCAGACCGCGCCGGTTCTGCGCTGGTCGGCAGCATTTGCTGCGCGGTACGTCCGATTAATCGTAAATACTACAGTTGCAATACTTACTTCTGTACCTACAGCAATGGTTGTGCCAGATTTCGTGTTCATGTGAGGAAATCCATCAGTGACTGGTTCATCACCTTGCTTGCGGTGAGATAGTTTGCCTGCAACGCCTGCTGAAGGGTCTGAAACTTCGTGATAGCCGTCGTAAAGTCGGTATCTTCCAGTGAAGAGAGAAGCGATTTGGTTGCCACGTTCTGGTCGTCCAAATGTGAGGCGCGCGCTTCCAACTCCTGCACCTGTGCGCCGGTCTCGCCGCGAATCTGAATCACCCGGTCCTGATCCTGCTTGATCGAAACACCCGACGCGGTAATCGCATCGATGTTGTTGCTCTGCAGCGCATCGCGCAGTTTCCCGATGTTGGCAAAAATCCCGTTTGCCTCGACCGCATTGACGTCGCTGCCGTTGATGGTCGATCCCGTGACTGATGCGTTCAGACCCAGATCGGCCGTCGAATTCGAGTTGTTCAGGTCCTTGGCCGACAGCACACCGCCTCCACCCGTCGTATCGGTGAGAACGATTCCATTGCCGGTTGCGGCAAAGCTTGCCGTCAGGCCGTTGCCGCCGTCGGCCGTATTGATGGCGACGATCACGTCCTGAACCGTTTGTGCAGCTGTCAACTCAACGCTGAACGCCGTTCCGTCCCGGCGGGTGATTTGAAGGTCTGCTCCGCTCGCAGCGGTGCGGACGCCTTTGCCGCCATTCAATTGACTCAGAGGCGTGTCAGACGCGAAACTTCGAATCCCAAGGTCGGAGGCCGTTGTTCCGCCATTTTCCGCGATCGTGAGGGATGGCCCCTGGATCGGATTAACTACGTCGATCCCGTTTCCGGCGGCGTTGATCTTCGCGACCACGCCGGCCTTTGAGCCGTTAATTTTGTTAAGGATGTCTTCAACCGTGTTTGCGCCCGATAGATCGATATTGGCGGTGACACCGCCGTTGGTGATCGTAATCCCGCTGGTCAGGTCGATTCCCGTTCCGCCGCGCAGGGATGCGACCGGCGTCAGAAGGGTCAACTGAGGTCTGAGGTCGGCGCCATTGACTGGAACGGCGGCCGCATTTGTTGTCGTCGTGAGAAGTCCAAGATCGGACGCGGTCGAACCGCCGCCCACTTCGCGCACACTGATCTGATCAGCGCCGGTTCCATTCAGTTGAATCCCCTTGCCGTCGGCGGAGAACGAAGCGGTGATTCCGCCAACGGCGGCTTTATTGATCTGGTCGATTACATCCTGGATCGTGTCAGCCTGGGAGAGATCGACCGATGTGCTCACCGTTCCATTGCCGATCAGAATGCCGCCGAGGTGAATGCCATCGTTTCCCGCGCCGCCGAGGTCCGTCAGACGTGTATTGGGTGCCAGCGTCGGATCGAGGTTCACGCTCCCCTGCACGCGGGTCGATGTTGCTCCAAAAACGCGATTGCCGTCGACCATGAAAGCCGATTGCGTCGCATCGTCTGTGTTGTTGTGAAGGATATTGTCATCACCGACGAACTTGACGCCGCCCTGCACCGAAACGAATGGCGGATCGGGTTGACGGTCGCCGGCGAAAAGGTGCACGCCGTTCAAATCGCGATTCCCGATCGTCAGCGCCTGATTGTAGAGGCTCTGGACAACCGCGGCGGCGGCCTTGCGGCCGTCAGCAGTCACGTCCGAACCGACATTGGCCGACGCAATCGTTTGCGCCTGCTGCAGCAGGTCGTTCAAGTCGCTCAGTGATGAATCGACCTCGCCAAGCTGGCTCTGGGCGTTTTTCAGATTCGTCGAATAGCTATCGCGCTGCTCAAGAACCTTGTGCAATTGCTGGGCGATTGCGGCATTCCCCGGATCGTCGCTTGGCGAGTTGATCTGCTTTCCCGTGCTCAGCTCATTCTGCACCTCGAGCAACGACGCCTGGGTCGTTGCGATCGATCCGGTTGCGACGCTGCTCTTCAGCAGGTTGCTCACACGGGCGAGTTGGATGGGAATGATGGACATGGGGAACGTTTGATTTAGGTGATCGCCAGAAGCGTTTTCATCATGTCGTCCACTGCGCTGATGAACCGGGCCGCGCCTTGATAGGCACGCTGTTGTTTGACCAGATTGATCGCCTCTTCATCGAGGCTGACACCGCTCAGCGCTTCACGTTGGGCGGTCAGTGTGTCTTTGATTGCCGATGCGGCCTCCGCGTTGGTCTTCGAAGTGGCAACATCGCCCGCGACGCCGTTGACCATTGCCTCATAGCTGTCCTTGAGGCTTGCGCCTTTCAGGGCCGCAACAGGCGCCGACTCAAGATTGGCGATTGCAATTGCTGTCTGGTTGTCGCCGATCTCCCCGTTCTTAGAGGCCGCGAGTTTGGAAGGATCATCCTGCAGCGACTTGTTCACGGCGATATTCAGCGCACTGTCGCCGCTGAAGAAAGTATTGATGCCCAGCGACGCGAGCGTTCCGCTGCTGTCCTGGCTGAAGTTGAATGTGGTGTCGCCGTTGTCGGCGGTGATCTGCAATTTTCCAGCGACCACTTTCGCCCCGATGCCGTCGACCGCATCCAGGCTCGTGGCCAATGAGTTGAGCGTCGTGTCGTTGTTGTTCTGCCCGTCCAGATCCACTTTCACCAGCGTGCTAGTCTCCAGCCCGCTTCCCTTTTGCTTTACGTGGACGACAAAGCTTCCGTTGGTCGGAGTAAACTTCAGGTTTGTTTTCGGATCGTTGAGCGCGGCTGTCGCGTCGTTCACGCCGTTCTCGGCCGTCACATCCGAAAAACCGTCCAGGCCCTGACCCGAACCGTGCACCTTGTTCAGTTCAAAGATCAGGTTCTTCGCCAGCGAGTCCAGTTGTCCGATCACGTTGTCGATCTTGCCGCGGACCTGTGTCAGCGCGCCCAGTTCGCCACTGTTGATCTCGATGGTTCCGTTGTCGGCCTTGATGATCAGTTCCGTGACGGGACGCCCACTGCTGGCGTCCTGCTTGGTGGTGATCCCACGATTGGTGGTGCCAAGAACCAGCGGCTCGGATCCAATCGTCAGGTTCACCGAGCCGTTGCCCTGGTCGACCACCTTCACATCCATCAGTTGTGAAAGTTGCTTGATCGCCGCGTCTCGCTGGTCGCGCAGCGCATTGGCTGTTCCAGTGCCGCCCCCTTCGGCCGTCGTAATTGCGCCGTTCAGATCTGCCACCTGCTGTGCCAGATCGTTGGCAGTCCCGGCAAGGTCGGTCACACGTGAATTCACGTCATCCTGCAGACTTGTCAGCGCGGTGCGCATTGACTGGACTTCTCCTGCCACCGAACCGCCGTTGTCGAGAACGACCTGCCGAAGTCCAATGTCCTGAGGCTTGTTGGCCAGGTTGGACCAGCTGTTGAAGAACGTGCTCATCCGCGTCGAAAGATCATTGTCGCTGAGCTCGTTGAACGTCGCCTCGACGCGACTCAAATATTCTGATTGGGTGGTCGCGCTCTGCGAGTCGCTGATGCTGCTATTCAGCCGGCCATTGAGCGCATTGTCGATCTGCCGGCTGATTCCGGTGATGTTGACGCCGGTGCCGACGAACATGCCCGGCCCAAGCTGCTGATCTTCGGTGGGTGAGATCGCTGCCGACTGTCGCGTAAAATCAGCATTCCCCGCGTTGGCAATGTTGTTGCCGGTGACCTGCAGCGCTGCCTGCTGAACGGCCAGGGCCGACTTGCCGATGTTGAGTGCGCTGATCAGGGTCATGTGCGTGTTTCGCCGGCGGTTTAACCCACCGCTTCAATCACTCCGATTCGATTCGACACTTTTGGAACACCATATTTCGTATACAGGCCCGCTTGCTCCACGGCGCCGGCGATGAGTCGAACCGCGGTGTTCAAATGGCCGGCAATCGCTACAGCCAGTCGTCCGGCAATGGTCGCCCGTGCCGCGGTGTGCTGTACGACCGCCTTCAGCTCGTCGCGCAATCCCAATAATTTGGCTTTGCTGTCCGGGATTGCGTCCGCCAGAGCGATGATGGTTGCTTTTCCGGCGATGCCGTGCATCGCGGCCAGTTGGTTCACGAGCACCCGCCGGCGCGATTCGAGTGTCCCGATGCGCAGCCGCGCGCCTTCTTCGAGCTTGCTCGCGTCATCCATGGCGCGCATGTCCATCTTCCGCATTGCCGCCTGATGCGCATCGAGATGCTTCGCGAGCTTGACATGCTCAGAGATCATGTGCTGGAGGACAGCTTCAAGTTCAGCGAGTTGGCGGGACATGTATCCTCATTGCGTTGAGAGCACCTGTGTTCTGCCGCTCACCCATATTCAACGTGTTCAGATCTTGAGGGGTCAGATCCTTTTTGGTCTGGCCTTTCGCGTATGCCTTCTTCGCTTCAAGTCGTCGCACGATGTTTCCCACAAGCTTTTTGCCGGATGAACGCGACATGTGCTCGATCAGCTTCTGGTCGAACATTTCGGTGAAGGCTTCGCCACCCCGGCCGCCGTCGAACATTTTCGATTTAAATGGGCTGTTGCGCATCTGCTTCATCAGCGTTCCGAAGAACGTCTGTGCCACCCATTTCTGCGCTGTCTTCTCCAGTTTCCGATGTTCTGTCGTGGCTTCGTCAGCGCCTTGTTGTGCCTGTGATTCTGTCGCAGAGGGAGCGTGAAGTGCGGCGCCAATGCCGTTCACGAAGTCCGTATCCCGCCCCAACGGCTTAATCGCAGCCGTCGCCGCGACCGGTTTAAACCCCTGCCAGAAATCCGTCTCCATCGAAAAGGTGCGCGGATGGCTCTTCTCTGCTTCCGCGTTGGTTGGAAGCGCCAGGATGCTCGCGAAGGGATTTTTGGAAGTCGTCGTGTTGGAGAGGAAATCTTCTCCGCTCAACGCGCCAAGCGGGAGATGCGCGGCTGATTTGGATGTTGTTGGGAGCAGGGTGGGGTTCATAGCGTCTCCGACGCAAACCGGGTCGATGGGGATCAATCGCGAATCGGCGTCATTGCTCAACACCATTTACAAGCAGCTTCGCGTGCAGATGGCCGGTGCGATAAAGCTCTTTGACGATGACGATGCGTTCCGCCGCGGGCACCTTGAGTTGGTCCAGCGCGTCTACAACGTCCTGCAGTTTCGCGCCGCCCGACTTGGCGGTGTCCAGCGCAACCGCAGTTTTGTCCGTAATCAGTGGGGTGCGAACCGATGCCACCGGTGGGGGGTTGATGGTGCTGATTGTGAGCCCGCGATGGCTGATCACCACCGGGCTGATCTCCACGTCGCCCGAAACAATCAATGTGTCAGTTGTCTCGTTGATCTCAACACGAGCTTCGGAAGAGAACATGGGAACCGGTAGTCGCTGCACACGGCTGATGAAGCTGTCTGGCTTTTCAAGCTCGAGCGTCGGGATCGTCACCCGCACGTTCTTCGGGTCAAGCGCCACCGCAATGGTTTCGCCGTTCTGTCCTTCAGAATCATTAATGATCTTGGCTATCGTGCTCGCGGCGGTCCAACTCGCCGCGGGGCTCTTCAGGATCAGCATGAGCTGGCCCTTCTCGTTGATCGTCTTGGCCGGCAGATCCGCGTCCATCACGGCACCGCCCTTGATGATTCCCGTCAGCGGGCTGGTCGGATCTTCCAGAATGACCTGGCCGTCGGCATGAGCAAAGATCCCGCCATTGGGCAGGGGGACCTGCAATGGCGTGAAGATAAGCCGTCCGCCGCGCAGGCTGGCGGCCGCGCCCACGCTGGTTACATAGGTGTCAATGTGGTCGCCGTTGCGTACTCCCGTGGCCGGAAGCGTGACGCTGACCGTGACCAGGGCCACATTCTGAGCGTTCGCCAGGTCTCGAACGGTCGACGGGTCGGCCAGCTTGGAAAGCATCGCGGCCAGCGGACGAATCGCCGGTTGGAAATCGCCGCCGTCCCCCGTACCCTTGAGACCGACCACGAGGCCCCAGCCTGCCAGCACATACGTGCGCTGGCCGCTGATGCTTGTGATGTCCGCGACCTTCACTGCCTCCGCAGTCGGCGACAGTACCGCCGATACGACCAGGATGAAGAAGATGGACAAGGATCGGTTCATGAGAGTTGGCTGACCGATGTGTTATCGGTCAGAACGGGTTGATGAAGTCCAATAATTTCGTGATGAATCCCCGTTTGTTGGTATCCACTACCGCGCCCTTGTGATTTTTCTGAAGCGAGAGGTCGAAAATCTGCGTGCTCAACAGCGTGTTGTCCACCTGGATGTCCTCGGCCCGGCAGATGCCCGTCAGAATGAATTCCTGTTCTTCCTCGTCCGTCTTGATGTGCTTGCGGGCCTGAATGACCAGTGTGCCGTTGGGTTTGACATCCAGAATTTCCGCCGTGATCCGAGCGGTAAACGTGTCCTGACGGTCAACGGTTGCATCGCCCTTTTGTTCTCGCGACCCGTGCAATTTAAGCTGCGGCGGCGTAGCGCCAAGCCCGCCGCCCTTGAGCTCAAAGTTGCTGAGCTTTAGCTTCACAAAATCATCGAGCCCGGCGTCGAGTGTCGTGTCCTTCTTCAGGTCACTGGTGCCCTTGGAAGAGAAATCGCTATCTTCCCGAATGATAATGGTCAGCAAGTCGTGCTTCTTGACCGTCCTGGGCTCCGGTTCGGCCACCGCCATCAGGCTGGTGTTCGCAATCTTCGCCTGACTGGAGTCCGGAGCGGCCTGAAGTGTCGCTTCGTACAGCGTGGCCCCCGTCCGCTGCATTATCGCGGCGGTATTCGTCGCGATGTCCCCCGACCGGATCTTCTCTGGAGCCGACGGGCGTTCAACATTGCGTTTTGAATTTGGTTGAGGATTAGGTGCGTCCTGTCCGATCGCAAGCCCACAGCAGAGCGCATGTACAGCCACGGCGGCAAGAACTTCTCGCTTCATCCGACATCCCTGTCATCATTGCCGGCCTCCGCCGTTACCTTTCGCAGCCGCACTCCGGCGGCCACGCAACACACATCTCTTGATTGATTTGGCTTAAGGAATCGCGTCCAGCTTATAAACTGCCGGCCGCGCCGCTCCCACTTCGGAAATTGCGGTTGCCCGAGCCGTCTGCGGCCCGGTTACAACAACGTTGAACTCTTCATCGGTCCCCGGCTTCTTTACGCGGATCGTCTGCCCAAATGACGCGGTTTCCCGCGCCTCGGCCACTGTTTTGATCTGAATTCTGCCCGACTCCACAATCACCGTCACCAGTTGACCCGAATGCACGAGTGGAACCGTCTCCACCAATCGCCCGGTCATGACTGTCCCCGCCACCAAGTCCCGCGCCGCCTGCTGTCCGACCACTTCAGTCTTCTCAGCGAGCGGTTCGCCGGGCACATGATCCGCAAGGGTTCGCTTGTCGATCACGTCCTCGTCGCGAATAACTTGTCGTGCTGCAACAGCCTTGCCGAGGACCACTTGCCGTTGCCAGGCGCGTGCATACGCCTTGATCGTCGCCTTCTTTTTGGTTGCCCCGTTAATCAATGCTACGTCCCAGCTTACATCGCCCAGATCGCGCAACTGCCGGGATTCGATCGTCACCTGGAACAACGGTTCGGAAGTCCGCAGGAGCTTATCGTCCTGCGCATCAAACCGCACTTGAAGCGACTCAACCGGCAGGTACAGCCGCTCGGCGATATCATTTAGGAGAACATCGCGCAGGGTTTTCGTCGCAGGGGGGTCGCTTACAGCAGGCGCTTCCGCCGCCAACACCGGACGCACCGGCACCGCCGCGACACCGGCCGACTTCGCGTCGGCCCACTTCTGCAAGGCGGTCGATTGATCCACGGCCTCATCTGATCGCGACACCGTGCATGACGTAGCGCCGGTGAAGTTAAGCACCGCGATATTCATCCCCGCCGCCCGAAGGACCGCCTTGATCCGTTCAACATTCACCGGCTCAAACGGCGAGTCCCCGCTGAATCGCGTTAACACCAGGTCTGCCATCGGATCCATCACGGTTTTGTCCGCGCTGGACCATCGCGCCACCTGACGCAGGGTGATCGAATCTCCGATCACCGCCGCTTCGCTTCGCAATTCGATGACCGTCCCAGTGCCGCTGCTGGGGCCGATGAACTTTTCAGAGCCTGGAGTTGGAAGCTCGGCCCCATATCCCCACTGATGCAGCAAGAGTTGTGTCGCCATCGCAAGCACGAGGGCGACAACGACCATTTGGGCTTGTTTCCTGGCATTTGGCCGGCGTCGATACATCATGGCGACCTCCATCCCGCTTCATCTCAAGGCAGAATTAGCCGCTATCCTCGTCTCAGGTTGCCGATCGTTTGCAGCGCCTGATCCGCTGTCTGGATCGACTGGCTGTTCAGCTCAAACGACCGTTGCGTTTTGATCAACGTCACCAGTTCCTTGACTGGGTCGACGTTGCTTCCTTCCAAGTTTCCCTGCAATAGCTTTCCGGCCCCCAACTGTCCCGGATTGCTCTCGTTGGCGGGCCCTGACGATTCCGTTCGCTGGTACAGGCTGCCGCCCAGAAGCTTAAGTCCCTGTGGGTTCACAAATTGAACCAGCTTCATCTGACCCACGGTCTTCTTTGTGGCGCTGCCGGTCTGCAGAACGTCCACAATCCCTTCCTGGCTAATGATGATATCGGTAGTCCCCTTGGGGATCGTAATCGGCGGGATTAACTTGTAGCCGTCGCCCATGCCCAGGACGAGTTCTCCATCCTTATTGGTGAAGAAATTGCCGTTCCGGGTATAGGCCACCCCATCGTCCAGGTTGGTCTTCACCTTGAAAAATCCATCGCCCGAAATGCCCACATCGAGGCTCCGATTGGTGCTTTCCAGGCTCCCTTGTTCCATGTCGAGCTGTGTATTGCTGATGCGCGTGCCCAAGCCGACGAACGTGCCGGCCGGCGAAATCTCTCCGCTGGCGTTGGTCGCCCCCGGCTGTTTCAGCATCAGATACATCAAGTCTTCGAAGTTCACCCGGCTTCGCTTGAACGAAGTCGTTTCGGCGTTCGCCAGATTGTTGGCGATCACGTCGATGCGGGTAGAAAGCGCCCGCAAGCCTGTTGCCGCGGAATTTAGAGCGGTGATCGCCATGGTGTAAGAGCTTTATCGGACGTGTGTCGCGGGTGTCATGAACTTAGAATTCCCTAGCCAATCTTCCCAACATCATTTACCAGCCGGGCAAGAGTCTGATCCTGATAACGGATCATGTTTGCATTGGCCTCAAGCTGCCGCTGAGCGTCCATCAAACTGGTCAGCTCAGTCGTTGGTTCGACATTGCTGCGCTCGTAGAACGTGCTCCGCATCTTTCCGCTGGCCTTTGAAAGTTGCTTGAGATCGAGGTTTGGATAGGAAAGCAATGACCCGCCCATTTTGCGGAGTTCGCGCGGGTCGTTCACATCAAACAGGCCAACACGCCCCACGGCGGTTTTATTCTGTGAGACCGTGCCGTCGGTTGAAATGGCGATGGGCAGGCGTCCATCGACCTCGATGGGTTTGCCGTCCGGATCGAGCACTTCGTTGCCACTGCTGGTCATCACCAGTTTTCCCTGACCACTTACGGAAAGCCGCCCATCGCGCGTCAATGCCAGCTTTCCGTTGTTTTTGACGGCAAAGAATCCTTTGCCTTCAATTGCGACGTCGGTGTTGTTTCCGCTGCTTTCCGGGTCGCCCTGGCTGGTGTCAACGGAGACTGGCGACGCAAACATGCCGCCGCCCATGCCTTCCAGCAGATCGTTGCTTCGGCCGGATGCCAGCCGGTTTTCCTGCGATTCGGTTAACCGTTGGCGAAAGAGCGGCACGTCTCTTTTAAAGCCAACCGTTTCCGAGTTGGCCAGGTTATTAGCAATGACGTCCTGCCTGTACGAATTGGTCAAGACGCCCGTGGCCGAGAGGTAAAGACCGTAAATCATTCCGGTCCTCCGTCGGCGAAGGGAAACCACCCCGATTGCCACGAGGGGTCCCCCGCATTTGGCAGTGCTTCATCCGTGAAGGAGGCTGGGCCGGACATCCGTGTCCGCCCGTGGGAATTGCCGGCATCGCCTGCGCTTCCTGAACCGGCTCCGCCGGCCCGCCACCACTGCCTCTGATTCATTTCATCGAGAATCGTGCCCGCCAGATGCTGACCGACCGCCATCCTGGCGGCTTCCACAATACGCTCTCCGAGCGTTTTCAAATCTGCTGACATACGTCGCTCCTGGTCAAACCAACCCTGTCATTTCAATTGGTGTGCCGGATCGCGATGGGCTGTGCATATTGCAGACCAGGGGGGGTGGGCATGCGCGCGTAAGTGCCAGCGTTTGAAGCAATAGCGGGATTCAAAAAATAAGCTGCCCCAACCTTGCTCGACTCTCTTGTTGCCTCCCATCTGAGGATGCCGCAGCGCAGCACCTGCGACCCATCGGCAAAAACGGCCTACTGGCCGGCGCCTGTGGTTTTGTCTGCTTTGATGCCTGCGAGGTAGGTTGCCTGCTCACCCGGATTGACCAGTTGCATGGTGAGGCTGAGTGTATTTCCCTTGACCTCCAGCGCGGTCACTTTGAGGGCCGCGTAGTCCTTGTCTTCGGTGGGCAGAAAGATCAGCGGGTCGGACGGCGTTCCGTCCAGCGAATGCAGGAGCATCTTGGTCATGGCGGCGGCGGCGGCGGCACCGTTGGCGCGGCCCTGGGGGTCCATTTTTGCCTTGCGTTCCCAGGCCGGCAGATTCTTTTCGAGGACCGTGGTCAGCTTTTCGATCTGGCCATTGAGCATGATTCGCGGGACCGGCAGCCTGCCGCTCATGATATGGGCCAAGTCCATCCGCAGCTTTCCGTTTGCGTCGAGCCTGGGCTCGAAGACCAGGCTCATCACTGTTCCGAGTTCGACGACACTTCCCGCGACTATGATCCGGCCGTCATCGAAATAGACTCCCGGGTCGGTGACGAAGTCCTCGTATTTGCCGTTCCAGTGGTAGATGTCGGCCATGTGCATCAATAGCGCATTGAGCTCTTCTTCGGTGAGTTTGATGCTGAATGGCTCGGCGGGGAGGGTGGCGGGGATGGTGCTGCCGCTCATGCGGGCCATTCGCATTGCGTTGTTTGACTGGGTGGCAAATGCGTTGTGGACGGTTGCGAGTTTGTCGAGGGCCTTGTGGGCGAGGACGCCGCGCTGGGGCGTGGTCCAGGTGTAGGGCCGGTAGAACTCGGGCCGGCTTCGGTGCATTTTCCATGCGAAACCGCCGATGGCCAGCAGCGCGACCAGCAACCCGACGCTAAACAGCGACAGCCTTTTTCGCCAAGTCATGTAACCTCTTCACTCTGCGCGGGTTCCCTTGGCCGAGCCACTTCATTCAGCACGGGTGCAGCAGCATACCCGATGGGATTGGCCACGGAAAATTCGGCATATTCGGCATATGCAGTAAACAAATTTGGGACCAACTGACGCGAGTGGGCTGATTTTTTCGTTACGTGGGTTGAGCGCGGTAGACTGGTGTACAGATGAGCTTTGTTGTTCGCCGCATCTCCGATCTCGAATCGACGCCTCTGACGGCGTCTGCGGCCTCCGCGGACTATCGCCGGCAGGCGCGGCGGATTCGTCATCAGCACCGTCGCGAGCCCGGGCGGATGCATCACTCCCTCTGCAAGCTTTCGGCGGAGTTCGACGCATCCCGCCCCACAAGCGCAACAAACTCTGCGACCCCGCGCATGTCCCGCGCTGCGGTTGTGCTGGTTAAGCCGGTGGAAAAGATGCCGTCGGCCTTTCGGACGGACAAGGCCGATGCGTTTGCCGGGTACGTGACGGCGGCGATTGAGGGGGGCACGCTTCGCTACTCGCAGCGTCAGCGGCTGCTTCGACAGGCGGATGCGATGGCGATCGATCCGTTTGAGGCGAATTTGATCATCGCCATTGTCCAGAACAGTCATGTGATGCCGAGCCCGATTGAAGAGCGCCCAGCGCAGCCGGGCCGGATGCCGACGCTGCTGCTTTTTGGCCTGATCGAAATGGCCATTGCGGCGGTCATCCTGATTATCCTGAAGTGGTAGCACTTTATTTCCCCAGATAAATGGCCAGCACGGTTACGTCGGCGGGCGTGATTCCGCTGATTCGCAGCGCCTGGCCGAGGCTGCGCGGATTGAAGGTTCCAAATTTCTGGCGGGCCTCGGTGCGCAGGCCGGTTACTTTGGCGTAATCGAGTGAGAGCGGAATCAGCTTGCCTTCCATCTGGGCGAAGCGCTCGATCTGGCGGTCCTGGCGGGCGATGTAGCCTTCGTACTTGATCTGGATTTCCAGCAGCCAAGCTACGCCGGTCGACACTGCGGCGGCGGCGGGGAGTTTCTCTACCAGCTTTGCCCAATCCGCGCCGGGCCGTTTCAGCCATTCGCCGGCGCTTACGCCTTCGATGCGGCTGACGCGAATGAGTTCCTCGGCTGTGGCCAGCTCTTGCTGTCGCGCGTTGAATTTTGCCCAGCGGTTGTCGTCGACGAGGCCGATGTCGCGGCCGATCGATGTCAGGCGCGCGTCGGCGTTGTCGTTTCGCAGATGGAGCCGGTGCTCGGCGCGGCTGGTGAACATTCGATACGGCTCGGTGGGGGGCTTGGTCACCAGATCGTCGATCAGCACGCCCATGTAGGCCTGGTCGCGGCGGAGGACGAAGTCTTCGGTTTTGTTGGCGACGTAGCGCACGGCGTTTACGCCGGCGATGAGACCCTGGGCGGCGGCTTCTTCGTAGCCGCTGGTGCCGTTGATCTGGCCGGCGAGGAAGAGGCCGGCAACGGCCTTGGCTTGCAGCGTGGACTGGATCTGGGTTGGCCAGACCATGTCGTATTCGACGGCGTAGCCGTAGCGCAGGATCTGGGCATTTTTCAGACCTGGCACGAGGCGCACGATTTGTTCCTGTACGTCGCCGGGGAGGGAGGTACTGATGCCGTTGCAGTAGATTTCGTCGGTGTCGAGGCCTTCGGGCTCCAGGAAGATGTGGTGGGAGTTTTTCTCGGCGAAGCGGACGACTTTGTCTTCGATGGAGGGACAGTAGCGCGGGCCGGTGGATTGGATTTGGCCGGAGTACATGGGGGCGCGGTGGAGGTTGGCGCGGATGATTTCGTGGATGACGGCGTTGGTTTCGCCGAGGAAGCAGCAGACCTGGGGGAGAGGCGGGCGCCAGGAGTTGGCGGCGTCGCCGTATTCGTTTAAGTAGGAAAACGCGGCGGGTTTCTCGTCGCCTGGTTGTTCTTCGAAGGCCGAGAAGTCGATGGTTTCGCGCTTCAGGCGCGGGGGTGTTCCGGTTTTTAGCCGTCCGAGTTCCAGGCCGAGGCGGGTGAGACAGCCGGAGAGTCCGGTGGCGGCGGCTTCCCCGACGCGGCCGCCTATGGTTTTGGTTTCGCCGGTGTGCATGAGGGCCCGCAGGAAGGTTCCCGTTGTGACGATGACGGCGCGGCATGAGAGGAGGCGGCCGTCGGCGAGGCGGACGCCGGTGACAGTCTTCTTTGCATCTGCCTCCGTGATGATCTCGCCGACCTCGCCGGGGACTATGTCGAGGTTTTCGCAGGTGGAAAGGAGGCGCTGCACTTCGATGGCGTAGCGGTATTTGTCGGCCTGGGCGCGGGGGCCCCAGACGGCGGGGCCTTTGGAGCGGTTGAGCATTCGGAACTGGATGCCAGTGTTGTCGGTGGCGATGCCCATGAGGCCGCCGAGGGCGTCGATTTCGCGGACCATCTGGCCTTTGGCGAGGCCGCCGATGGCGGGGTTGCAGGACATCTGGCCGACGCGGGAGGGGTCGAGGGTGATGAGGGCGGTGGATGCGCCGAGGCGCGAGGCGGCCCAGGCGGCCTCTGCGCCGGCGTGGCCGCCGCCGATTACGATGAGGTCATTGGAGTGGGGCATGGGGGATGGGGTGGGGGTGACGGGAAAGGGGGGGGAAAGAGTAGGTGGCGGGGCGGGGGCGGTGGGCAGTTGGGGAGGACAGCGACGAAGCGACGGAGCGACGAAGTAAAGGGTCCAGAATGACCAAGGCCCAATGGCAAACAAAATCCCAAGACCCAAGGACCCATTGCGTGGTCGGGTGCTGGAGACTGGAAACAAGAAGGGCGCGGTTTTGGTGAACTGTGTGCGCAAAATTGTGTTGGTTGGCGCGGGTTGAGGATTGACAGGGGTTTAGGGCAGATTTGCCGTTTGGAAGCGACCCCAAACCCTCCCTGAAATCTCCCCTTTTTCTCCCTCTTTTCTCCCCTTTTCTGCACAAAATCTCCCTGTTTTCTCCCCGGAATCTCCCCTAGCAGCCCGTGGTGAAAGTCGCGCGGGCCCAGCTTGCGGATTTCGATCGCGGCCTGCGTTCCTCCTCCTCGCCATATTTCCTTGCCAATATGACTTGTCGTCTCGCCTTGCCCGCAATCGAAATCCGCTGCGCTTGGCCGCGCGGGACTTTCACCACGGGCTGCTAACTGACAGGTCGGTTGGAGCAGTGGAAGGTGGAGCAGTTGAGCAGGAGAAAAGGCGGTATGTATCAGGCGGTGGGCAGTTTGGGAGAGTGGCGACACGGTCGATTGGTTTGACCCGTTCGACAAGCTGGGGACAGGCAGGCTCGGGGCTGGCGAAGACGATGCATTCGCGTGCTCGGATTGGTCGCGCGATTCTGGATGATGGTGGGTGCGCGGATTTCGCCTGGGCATGGTGGACCCCTTCCTGATGATTTTGCCGGCATGTTTATTTTGCCGGCGGCGGGAGCTGCCGAGTTGGTCGCTTCTGCTGGCTGGATTGTACGCCGAATGTTAGGATTCTGTCAACGGGTATTTCGGAATTTGCGTGTTCGAGAGGGACGTTGGGGGTCTCGTTGGGTGTGGCATTGTTGGACGGAGCCTTGGGCGTCGCCTCGCTGCGCGAGGCCGGAGTGCTTCAGGACTTCGCTGCGCTCGGTCGCGGGTACGCGACAATGCTGCGCATTTCCTTGCGCTTCCTGACGCGGGCGGATGCGCTGTGGGCGGGTGAGGTCGGTGGTGGAGCGTTTTGCACGATGTGATGGTTTCCGGCTGGTGGGGTGGGTTGGACCAGGGTTGCTGAAGCAACCACGCCGCGCTCGGGGCGGGTGCGGTGGTAGAGGGGATGCTATGGGATCGTTGGAGCGGGAGCAATTGTAGGCGCCGTGGCGGGGGAGGTTGCGGGGTGTTTTGAGGGGCGGGTGGAGGATTTTGTGGTGGAGCGAGTGGTGGGTTGGGAGGCGGCGCGGGTGAAGTCGCTGGATTGAAGAATGCCGTGCATTTGATCGGCGCGGGCGAGGAGCGCGGGCTCGCTTGGCTGAGTGGCCATGGGGTGCATTTTGAAATGCCAGTTGTGGTGGTCGTGTGTGCCGGCCATTTCGGCGAAGAGATCCAAGGGCGGCTGCATGTAGAAGGGGGAGCGCATGTCCTGGCAGGTTTTGATGGTTTCGTAGCCGTCGCGGCGGATGATCACGTCGTAGGGGCCGTACCAAGTGAAGTCGCGGGTGAAGGGGGTGCGGCCGACTTCCTGGTCGTTGAGGATGACGACCGCGCCGGGCGGATCGCTCGTGACGGTGAGCGTTTGCTGGGCGCAGCCTGGAAGCAGGGCGAACAAGCCGATAATAAGGATGACACGTGGCAAAGTGGCCGTGAGTATAGGCGGCGGCCGGGCGGGGGCAAGGTTGGCTGTTTTGATTCTGGCCGATGGAACCAGAAGGTGGTGCGTTCGTAGGAGCATGACCGGTCGAACTGCTATGATTGGGCTTTGATGGGCACGAAACGCCCTTGAGGATTTCGGGACATCGATGTTCTTTCGAATACTTTTTCTTGTTCTGGCTTCGCTTGATGTGGTGTGGTGGCTGTGGGCCGACCGGCGGCTGCGGCACTTGCCGATCTCGCGCGTGTGGCGGTTCCTGTTGGGGGTTTTTGTCAGTACACAACTGGCCTGCCTGTTGATGTGGATCGTGCAGATTCGAATCCTGCGAAATGGATTTGTGCCCGCGCCGATTGTGGCCTGCATCTTTCTCTGGCACTTGCTGGTTTTGCCGGTGACGGCGGTGGGGCATGGCTTGCTGGAAATCCTTGGGAAGATGCTGCTGCGGATGCGGGGGAAGCCAGTCGTGCGCGAGCCGGTGACGGATGGACTGACCCGTCGGCAGATGTTGGCGGCGGCTGGTGTGGCGGTGCCGCCGATTCTTCTGGGTGGCGGTGTTCTGGCTGGAATGAAGCAGCTTGGGACTTTCCGGGTGCGGCGGATGGATGTGCCACTGGCCGCTTTGCCGCGCGAGCTGGACGGGCTGACCATCGCGCATGTGAGCGATATTCATGTCGGGCGGTTTACGAATGCGAAGATGCTGCGCGATGTGGCCGAGGCAACCAATCAGCTTCGGGCGGATCTGGTTTTGCTGACTGGGGACTTGATCGATTATTCGGTTTCGGATTTGCCCGGGGCTTTGGATTTTGTACGGCGGCTGGACCCAGGCCGGGCGCTGGCGATGTGCATCGGGAACCACGATCTGGTGGATTCGGCCTATGACTTTATCAGTGGAGTGCGGCGGGGTGGCGTGCCGCTGCTGGTGGATCAGATGATGCCCGTGCAGTTGTCGCAGGGACATGTGGACCTGTTTGGGGTGGGATGGGAGCACGAGGAAAAGAAGTTGGAGACGCTGATCAAGCGGATGAATCCGAGAGAGGGAGCGTTTCCAATCATGATGGCGCATCATCCGCATGCGTTCGATCATGCGGCAAAGCAGGGGTTTCCGCTGACGCTTGCGGGACATACGCATGGCGGGCAACTGATGCTCAATGAGAGGCTGGGGTGCGGGCCGGCGATGTTCCGGTATTGGTCGGGGCTTTATCGGAAGGGGGCTGATGCCCTGGTGGTTTCCAACGGCGTTGGAAACTGGTTTCCATTGCGGATCAATGCGCCTGCGGAGATTTTGCATCTGACCCTCCGATCGATGGGTTAAAGCATATTGACGGCGCGGGCGGCGAGCAGGGCGACTACGGTGAGGGAAATCATGGATTGAATCATGGTGAGGACCTTGGCCCAGCGCGACAGGACGGGCGTGTCGGTAGGGGAGAAGGCGGTGCTGGTGTTGAAGGCGAGGAAGAGGTAATCGACGAACATGGGGGACCAGGGCTTCTGACCTTCGGGGAGGTCTTCCTGCGGGGCGACCATCTGTGGGAAGAGGAAGTCGCCTTCGGTGTGGCCTGGGGTTTTGTCGCGGCTGTGGGGGCCGCCGGCGTCGAGGCGCCAATACCAGGAAGCGAAGACGAGGATGTTGGTGATCCAGAGGGCGAAGGCGGAGCGCATGAGGAGAACGGGCGGCTCCTTGTGCTCGGGCAGGGCTTTGATGAGGAAGAAGAGGGACCAGAGCATGAAGAGGGTGAGGACGCCGGCCAGGATGTGGCCGAGGGTGCAGTTGAGCCTATCTGCGCCGCGACGGTGGGCGATGACGGTGGGGATCAGGAGGATGACGATGACGACCAGCGGGAGCCAGCGTGGGCCGATGGAGAGGAATTTGGGCAATGAGAGATAGAGCCCGCCCATGGCGAGGCAGGCGATGATGGCCGGCCATCTTGGCTCCTGATCGATGGGCGGCGATTTGCTGTTCATATGGCCCCTTGAAACTTTTACATCTGATTTAGTGCGTTGCCGGGACGAAGGTGATGCAGACGGGGGCCTGCAACTCGATGGAGGTGCCGATCGGTTTGAGCTCGCCGGTTTTGGCGTCGATGCGGAAGGTGACGATGTTGTTGGATTCCTGGTTGGCGGCGATCATGTATGTGCCTGTGGGGTCGATGGCAAAGTTACGCGGTGACTTGCCCTGAGTGGATTGGTGGCCGACGACGGTGAGCTTCCCGGTGGCGGGGTCGATGCTGTAGATGACGATGCTGTTGTGGCCGCGATTGGAGGCGTAGACGAATTTGCCGTTGGGGTGGACGGCGATTTCGGCGGCGGAATTGTGTTCCTTATCCTGAAAATCGGGCGGGAGCATGGAGAGGGTTTGAATGGCGTTGAGCGCGCCGTGTTCGGCGTCGTAGGTGAAGACGGTGACGGTGGAGGCCATCTCGTTGCAGACATAGGCGAATTTGCCGTCGTTGGAGAAGGCGAGATGGCGTGGGCCCGAGGCGGGAGGGCTAATGCCGGCGGGCGGGTCGTTGGGGGTGAGGGTGCCTTTGGAGGCGTCGAACTTATAGACGAGGACTTTGTCGAGGCCGAGGTCGTTGGCGAGGACGAACTTGTTGGCGGGGTCGGGGAGGATGCAGTGGGCGTGGGGTGCGTCCTGGCGCTTGGGATCGCCGCCGGTGCCTTTGTGCTGGATGAAGGTGGATTGTTCGCCGAGCTTGCCGTCTTTCTCGATACGGACGCAGGAGATATTGCCGCCGCCGTAGTTGGCGACGAGGGCGTTGGTGCCGGTGGAATCGATGGAGATGAAGCAGGGGCCGTTGCCGCCGGCGGTCTGGGTGTTGAGGAGAGTGAGCTTGCCGCCGTCGCCGATGGAGTAGGCGCTGACGTCGCCGGCCTTGTTGGACCAATATTCGTTGACCGCGTAGAGGTATTTCTTGCTTGGGTGGAGGGCGAGGAAGGAGGGATTGGAAGATTCAGCCGCGACTTCAGGGGCGCTGAGAGCGCCGGTGGCGAGATCGAAATGCATCATGTAGATGCCCTTGCTCTTGGGGCCGGAATAGGTGCCGACGTAGACGAGCATGGAGTCAGCCTTGGCGGCCGGCGCGGCGGTGTCTGCGCCGTTGGTGCTGGTTGCGCAGCCGACGGTCAGGAGGGTGGTCAGGGCGAGAATTACTTTCATCATTGCGGTTGCTCCGGGTAAAGGAGGGAACATGTTAGCGGGTGGGGCGGGAAAATGCAGGAGCGGGGGTTCAGTGGCGAAATCGGAGGGAGCGGGTGGTGGGTTGCGGCAAGATTCTCTTTTGACATTTTTTGGACTTCCCCAAGTCTGTGTAACATGCCGTCATGCGAGAGCCGCTTCGACTTAGTAGTGCTGACAATCCGCGTGTGAAGGCGGTTGTTCGTTTGCGCAAGCATCGCGATCGGCGCGAGAGTGGGCTTTTTGTGGCCGAGGGGATGCGCGAAGTGGGGCGGGCGCTGGCGGCCGGGCTTTGGATGGAGGAGTTGTTTTTCTGTGCGACTATTCTCGGGCGGTCGTGGGGCGAGCTGCTTCGTGAGTTGCCGGATATTCAAGACAAAGCGGCACATGCGGCTGCTTTTGACGTGCCGCCTGGGTTGCTGGAGAAGATGACGTACTGCGAGAAGCCTGAGGGGCTGGTTGCTGTATTTCAGCAGCCGCGCTGGGAGCTGGAGACACTGGCTGAGAGGGCGACGGCGCTTCGCAAGGATTGCTGGCCGACGGACCTTTGGGTTGTTGCCGCGGGAACGGAGAAGCCGGGCAATCTTGGGGCGATGGTGCGTAGTGCGGATGCGGCCGGTGCGTGGGGGGTGTTCGCGGCGGATGCTAATGTGGATGCGTTTAATCCCAATGCCATCCGGGCCAGTACGGCGGCGGTGTTTGTTGTGCCGGTGATTAGTGCGCCGTCGGGCGACATTCTTCGGTTTCTGAAGAATCGCAATGCACGCATCATTGTTGCGACGCCTGAGGCGACGCTCGATTACACGAGCGTTGATCTCGCTGGACCTGTGGCGCTGGTGATTGGTGCGGAGGATCGGGGCGTTGACGCGCTCTGGCGTGAGGCGGCTGGCACGACAGGGTGTGTGACGATTCCGATGAAGGGCGTTGCGGTGGATTCGCTGAACGCTTCGAATGCGGCCGCGATCATGCTTTTCGAAGCTACGCGACAGCGCCGCCAGAAGTGATGATGGTCAATCCCACTGGTAAAACAGGCGGGCGATCTGGGTGGCGAGCAGTTCGATGGGGACGTCGTTGGTGTCCATGCCGCCGTGCGATTCGACTTGGTGGCCTTCGAAGGTGTCGGGCCAGCGGTCTTTGCCCGTGGAGACGTCGACAATGTGTACCCAGCCGTGGGCGCGAATGCTTGGCGAGCCGCCGATGACTTCCCTGGCCTGATACTGATCCATTTTCACGAACAGGACCTGTTTTGCGTGAACGGCCTGCCCTTTTTCAGCGGGGGACATATTGGCGTACTTTTCCCGGGCGGCGATTGAAGATGCGGTTCGGAGGTCGATGAGGGCGGCCGAGTCGACGATGGGGGCAACTTCGTGATCCTTTAACTGGGTCTGGATCAGCGATGCGAGGCGCTCGGCGTCTTCGGAACTCATGACGGTGGGTGAAGCGCGCTCCACGAGGACGACGAGGGGATCGGTCTTTAGCGGAACGTAAACTGCTTTCTTATTCGGATTGCCGAATACCTTTTCGCTGATGACACCGCCGGCGCCGAGAATGTTGCAGCCGGACATGCCTGCGAGAATCGCGAAAAGAAACAAATATCGCATCGGTTATTCCGTGGGTTCAGAGAATCGTGCACCGAGGGTGTTGCAGAGCTCGAAGATGGTGCCGTTGTAAATGTACTGGTCGTTGATCTTGTCTGAACCGGGAATGGCCTCGGCGCCGTTTTTGGGATAGAGGACGCTGACATGCGATTCTTCGAAGGCAACTTTCGCCTTGTCGCCGGTGATCTCAACGACCTTGAGCGAGACTTTGGCCGATCCGCGGAAGAGTTCGCGCGAGTTGGCATAGCGGGTTTGGAATTCTTCGATCTCGATGTAGATCAGGCGGGAGAGCTTGGGTATCCCGAGTTTCAGGGCCAGATCCGTTACCGGGAGCTGGGCGAGTTGCGGGTTGTCATCCTGAAATCGGACGACGGAGCTGGCGGGGAATGGAAACTGCACGCCGCCCAGATATTCCTTGGTGTGTTCGTCTTTGGCGGCGGCGGCCATGAGTTGCTGGAGCGTTCCGGCGATATCGCCGCGAACGGTGCCGAAGTCGGCGCGCACGCCTTGATCGGCCCAAACCATGATGGCGCAGGTTTGTCCGGCGAGTCCGTGATATCTGGCGGGCGGCGGGTTTTGAACATCGGGAAGCGCCTTGGAGGCGAGGTAGCCCAGCGGCGTGCAGCCGCCGACGCCGAGAAAAGCTAGCAGGAGTATCAGGCCGGTTGTTGCCGGTCGACCAGGGTGTCGGTTCATGGGTGCAACTCCAGGAGGTCAGTGCCAGCCGTCGGCGTGGTGCAGATGGATATATATTTTCCAGGCCCATCCAATGACGAACCCGGCGAACAGTGGCACTAGGTAGTACGGGAATCGGACGAGGCTGAGGAGGCGATGAAAGGGTCGGCCGGTGAGCGCGATGCAGGCGGCGGCCCAGAAGGTCATGGCAGCGAGCAGGGCGAGGACGGCGCCCATGGGCTGAACATAAAAGCTGGCGGGGATGTTGCCGCGGACAAACCAGGCGAAGCTGGTGGTCATTCCACAGGTGGGACAGGGGAGGCCGGTGCGAATTTCGAACTGACAGGGCGCGAGGCCTAGACCAGTATGTGTGCTGATACCGGTGGCGCTGGGTGACAGACGTGCGGCGGTGATCAAGAGGGCGATGCAGATCGTTGAGATTGCAAGCGCCAGAGCGCGGGCGCGGAAAGAGAGCCTGGCCGGCGCGGTCGCTCGGAAAAAGACGGTTGGGACGGCAGCGCTCAATGTGCCGCCAATGTAAGCATCAAGCAGACGTGATGCAATCGATGGTGCGCGATTGATAGGCAGGGGAGCGGTAAGAGAATTGGCGTCAGGAATTTCATGAGCGCGGAATTATCGATTTCATCTTGCTGCATTTATGCAGTATTGGATAGCATGACTCGCCAGCGGGTGAGAGAGCGACTGTTTGGTATTGTTTTTGCTTTTGCGGGCGGCGTGGCGGTATTTCTGCCCGACTTCCGTGAAGATGGAAAGGATATGCGGGCATTGACAGCGCCGGTCGGCTAACACTATATATTCCGACATCAATATCTTCGAAATGTTCGATTGCATCGAATCGAGCCGTGGATTGTTGGTTTCGGGCTCTCACCGACAACCGCGTTTCTCAAAGTTTGCTGGCTGACTTCTCGTGTTCATTCCCGGAAATAAAGGGAAAATGTGATCGCCGCAGTGGTGCGCTGGCGGGTCGCGACGGGTATTGTTGGCGGACTAACCCGGTGTTACGAAGTCCAGCTCAGTCGGAGCTGACAATTCAGAAAGTGCAGCAGGTCTGATATGCGTGTTTTCATGCTCGGATGGGAATTTCCCCCCTTCATCAGCGGCGGTTTGGGGACCGCCTGCTATGGCCTGACCAAAGCCATGAGCGGTCTGGGCACGGACATCATGTTCGTTCTGCCCCGGCCTGTCACCACACCTTTTTCAACGCATGTGCGTCTGGTGAGCCCGCGGCCGGGGTCGCCGTTGGCGGTTCCGAGCACTGAGCTGCGGCTGGACGAATTTGATCGCGTTACCTTCCGTACGACCGGGCCGACTGATATCGACAGTCCTTATCAAACGCCCGCCGATTATCAGCACCAGGCGGAGGAGCGGGAGAAGCTGACCCGGGCCAAGGCGATGGCCGCGGGCGATGAACCGGCGGACGCTCCTGCGTCGGCACCGGCGTCATCTGCGAAGACAGCGCCGGCCTCCGCGAGCGCCAATCCATACGCCGGGGACATGTTTACTGAAATTCAGCGATATGCGAACCTGGCGAGCGAAATTGCCCGGGGTGAAGACTTTGATGTAGTTCATGCACACGATTGGATGACATTTCCGGCCGGCTTGGCCGTGGCTGGGATCAAGGGCGTGCCGCTTGTCGTCCATGTGCACTCCACCGAATTTGATCGCAGCGGCATTAACGTCAACCAGCGGATTTATGACATCGAACGCCGTGGCATGCACGGGGCGATGAAGGTGATCGCTGTCAGCATTCTGACAAAAAACATCTGCCAGCATCATTACGGGGTAGATCCGAACAAGATCGAGGTGGTCTACAACGCCATCGACGTGAACGGCACCTACGACGAAGAGAAGTATAAGATTCACAACGACGAAAAGATTGTTCTGTTCCTGGGCCGCATCACCATGCAGAAGGGGCCGGAGTATTTCCTTGCGGCCGCCAAGAAGGTGCTGGAGGTGATGGACAATGTGAAGTTCGTCATGGCCGGGTCGGGGGACATGATTCGCCGGACGATCGAGATGGCCGCGGCGATGGGGATTGGACACAAGGTCTTGTTCACCGGTTTCCTGCGCGGCAACGACGTGGAGAAGGTCTTTAAGATGGCCGACCTGTACGTGATGCCGTCGGTGTCCGAGCCGTTCGGGATTGCGCCGCTGGAGGCGATGAGTCACGATGTGCCGGTGCTGATCAGCAAGCAGTCGGGTGTCAGCGAAGTGCTGACGCATGCGTTGAAGGTGGATTTCTGGGACATCAACGAGATGGCCAACAAGATCGTGGCCGTGTTGCGGCATCCGCCGCTGGCGAGCACCTTGCGGCAGCATGGCGCGTTTGACGTGCGGCGTCGCACCTGGGCCGATGCGGCCAAGCAGTGTGTTGATGTGTATGACTCTGCTGTTGGAATGATGAGCGGGCATTAGTATGTATTGAACATGCCCCGCCCGATTCTAATCATCTCCGGAACCAATCGACCTGAATCCCACGCCCTGAAAATCTCCCGCATTCTTCTTTCCCATTATGAGGAATTGAAGTATCCGGCGGAGCTTTACAGCCTGACCGAACTTCCGCCGGAGATTTTTTTACCCTCCGCCTACAAGCACAAGCCGGATGTATTTGTCGCGGTCCAGCAGCGGATTCTGGATGCGCGGGGGCTGCACATCGTGGTGCCGGAATACAACGGGTCGTTTCCGGGGGTGCTCAAATACTTTGTCGACATGCTGAAGTTTCCGGAGAGCTTTGACCGCAAGCCGGTGGCGTTTGTGGGGGAGTCGAACGGATCGTGGGCGGCGCTGCGGGCCGTGGAGCAGTTGCAGTTGATCTTTGGGTTTCGAAATGCATTTACGTATCCGGAACGGGTCTTTATCCCGGGGGTGAATTCGAAAGTTCATGCGGATGGGACGCTGACGGATGCGGCGATTAATGAGCGGCTGATCAGGCAGGTGCACGGGTTTGTCAGCTTTCTCGGGTGTCTTGGGCCGGGCCATTAGAGGCGCGGGGCGGCGGGTTTGTTGGGCTCGTCGAAGGCCATTGCTCCTTTTACTCTCAGCTTTCGCTTGAAGACCTTGTCGCCACACGCGGCGTAGAGTGTGTCGAAGTTTGGGCCGGCGAAGCACATGTTGGCGATTTTGCCGTTGGGGGTGGGGATGATGCAGAGAACCCGGCCGGCCTGGTCGCAGACCTGAATGCCCATGCGGGTGGCGACGTAGAGGCGGCCGTCGCGATCGACGCGCATGCCGTCCGCGCCGCTGTCGTCGGCGGTGTCGGGGACGTGGAGGTGATAATACTTCTGCTTGTAGGCGAGGGTGCCGTCTTCCTGAATCTGATAACTGTAGACCCAGTGGGATTTGCTATCGTCGACATATAAGAGTGTCTGATCGGGGGAGAGGGTGATGCCGTTGGAGAATTTGAGGCCTGTGTCGACGACTTTCTTCTCGCCTTTGGGGCTGATGTACCAGACCTTGCTCGGGTCCGTGCCGTTCCAGCCGGGGTGGGTGACGTAGATGCTGCCGTCGTGACGGACGACCAGGTCGTTGCCGTGCAGGCCTTCTGCGATGACGGTTGATTTGCCGTCAGCGTCGTAGGCGACGATCCGCTCGACAGCACTCGCGACGGCGTAGAGCCGGCCATCTGGGCCGAAGGCCTGGCCGTCGCCCTTTTTGGAGTCTTCGAGGAAGAGGGTGACCTTGCCATCGAGGCCGACCTTGTAGGTTTTGCTGCTTCCGACGTCATTGAAGTAGACCTCGCCTTTGGCGTTGACGGCAGTGCCTTCGGTGAATTTGTATCCTTCGCCAACGAGCTGCCAGTCTTCGCCGGGGACCAGAATTTCCTTGAGCTGAGGGGAGCCCTGACCGGCCTTCACTGGAGTTGGCCAGTCCTTCCACAGCCAGCGCATGGCATCGGGGAAGACTTCGGTGGCCTGTTTGCCATCGTGGCCGCCGGTGCCCCAGACGTGACTTACTTCATAGCCGGCGAAAGTGAGCGAGCGTTCCATTTCCTGGTTGGCCATCCACCAATCGCCGCCCCAGATGTTCTGGTCGTTGCTGCCGTCCTGAAGAAAGACGCGGATGGGTTTGGGCTCGAATTTGCGGATGAGGGTGGGATAGACATTTGCGCCGCGGAGGCCGACGTAGGTTCCGATGGAGCTGAAAACGCGGCTGAAGGCGTCGGGGCGTTCCCACGCGGCGGTGAAGGCGCAGACTGCGCCGCTGCTGCCGCCGCCGATGGCGCGGTCGTTACCGTTGGTGGAGAGATTGAGTTTCTGGTCTTCGATGATGTGCGGGAGCAATTCGTCGAGGAGGAATCGCGCGTAGGCATCGCCGAGCCCGTCGTATTCGAAGCTGCGGTTCCAGCGGTCGAGGGCCTTGTCGGTGGGGGGCTTGACGCGGCCATGGCCGACAAAGATGCCGATGGTGACGGGCATTTCCCTGGCGGCGATGAGTTGGTCGAAGATGGCGGGTGCGTTGTACCCGCCGCCGTCCTGGCCGATGTAGACGCAGGCTGGTTTGGCGGGGTCGTATTGTTTGGGGACGTAGACGGAGTAGTCTCGCGTGGTGCCGGGGTAGACTTTGCTTTTGTCGAAGGTGTGGCTGGTGACTTCACCTTTGGGGACGTCCTCGGCGAGGACTGATTGAGTCAATAGAAGCGTGGCCGCGAGGATGAGATTCAGATGGTTCATGAGACGATGTCTACTGAGTTTTACTTGGCCGGGGCGGTTGCGGGATTTGTCGTTGCGCGCTTTTCACCGCGCTTGTGGGAGAGGAACCAGGTGTAGAGCTCGGGGTTGTCGTAGCTTTGCGTCCAGCAGTCGTGGCCGACGCCTTCGTAGCGGGTGAATTTCACATCAGCACCGGCCTTTTTCAGCGCGTCGACCATCTCGTCGCTCTTTTGCACGGGAACGGCTTTGTCGGCGTCGCCGTGGAAGACCCAGATGGGGATATCTTTGAGGCGGCGGGCCATGTAGGGATTGCCGCCGCCGCACATGGGGGCAATGGCGGCGAAGCGTTTGGGGGCGTCGATTGCGAGATCCCAGGTGCCGAAGCCGCCCATGCTGAGGCCGGTGAGGTAGACGCGATCGGCGTCGACGTGATATTTGGCGACGACGTCATCGAGCAGCAATTCGAGCTCGTTGGCTTTCCACCAGCCGTTATCGGGGCACTGCGGTGAGATGGTGATGAAGCCGAAATCCTTTTTATCTTCGACGATCTTTGGGATGCCGTGGACTTTGACCTTGTTGATATCGTTGCCGCGCTCGCCCGAGCCGTGAAGGAAGAGGATGAGCGGCCACTTTTTGTCGGCGTCTTTGGCGTAGTCCTCCGGGAGAAAGAGCAGGTAGTCGAGGGTGACCGTGATCTGCTTTTCGAACTTTTGGGCGTGTTGCCCAGCGTCGGCGGGCGTCTCCGCGTGAAGCGTGGCCGTAGTAATCATGCCGAGAACAACGGCGGCTAAACAGTTCCAACTGAATTTCATGAGTGGGCTCCGCAAGAAGTAAGACTGGACTTGGGAGTTATACCATTGGCGCGGGAAAACGATGGCGCGGCGGATCGAAGCGCGCCATGTGCTGGCGAATCCATATAATCAGCGGCATGGCCCAGGACCATCTGCAGATTGCGTTGGAACATCACCGGGCCGGCCGGGTGCGGCAGGCGGAGGTTGGGTATCGCGATGCGCTGGCGGAGGATCCGGCGAATGCGGAGGCGCTGCACTGGCTGGGGGTGTTGCTGTTTCAGGCCGGGGCGACGGAGCAGGCGATTGGGCTGCTGGAGCGGGCAGTTGCGCTTCGGCCGAGCGATGCGGCGTTTCACTATAACTTTGGGAAGGCTTGTCTTCGCTCGGGCCGGGCGGATCGCGCGGTTGAGGCGTTTGAGCGATCCGCCGAGCTCGATCCGATGCATGCGGAGACTTTTTTGTCGCTGGGGTATGCGTATCTGGCTCGGCAGTCGCAGGGAGATGCGGAGGCGGCGATTCAGGTGTTGCGGCAGGCGAATATCGCGGGGCTGGATTCGGCGGAGTTGCATCACTGTCTGTCGTCGGCACTTCTATCGGCCGGGCGGGTGGAGGATGCGATTGCTTCGGCGCGGGCGACCCTCGAGCGGAAGCCGGAGGATGTTCAGGCGCATCATCAGCTTGCGGTTGCTTCGCGCGCGAAAGGGGACCTGGAGCAGGCGCGGGCGAGCCTGGAACGGGTGATCGAGCTGGAACCCAATTCGGTTCGAGCCTGTTATGCGCTGGCGGTGATGGAGGCGGAGGCGGGGCGATTGGACAAGGCGACGACGCTGTTTCGGCGATGTGTCAATTTGGATGCTCAATTTGCGCCGGCGTACGAAGGGCTTTCGACCGTTTTGCAGAAGGTGGGGAAGCATGAGGAAGCGATGCGCGTGCTGAAGCGTGCGGCGCGGGTCGAGCGCCAGGAACCGAAGGCCGCGCCGAAGGCAGCGACCGTTGCGGAGCTGGATGCGAGGCTTGCGCTTTCCCCGGAGCAGGATCAGTTGAGATTTGCACTGGCGGCGTACGCCAATGTGGCGACAGCGGGGGGGGTGCCGGCGGCCTCGGTCTCCGGATTGTTCGATCGGTATGCGGATCGGTTCGACGAGCATCTGCGCGGGGCGCTCCAATATCGCGCGCCAGAGCTGATCTATGAGGCTGTGCTGCCGCTGCTGCCGGCACGGAAGATCGATGTGCTGGACCTTGGATGCGGGACGGGCCTTTGCGGGATTCACCTACGGCCGCATGCCGCGAGCCTGGCGGGCGTCGATCTGTCGCAGGCGATGATCGCCAAGGCGCAGGCGAGGAATCTGTATGACCAGCTTGAGGTGGGGGATCTTGTTGCGGCTTTGGAGCGGCATTCCAGGTCGCTGGATCTGCTGCTGGCGGCGGATGTTTTGAATTATCTCGGCGATCTCACGCCGGCGTTTCAGGCGGCGGCGAAGGCGCTTCGTCCGGGGGGGCTGTTCGCGTTCAGCACGGAAGTCGGGGCCGGCGACCGCTACCAGTTGCAGGGGCACAATTTCAGGTTTCGACATTCTGAGCCATATCTCAAACGTCTGGCCTCAATTTCCGGGTTTGTGGAAGAGTCTTTTAATACGGTCGTCTTGCGCACCGAGGGCGCGACTCCCGTTTCGGGGTATCTGATGGTGTTGCGCGTTTCATAGCGGGTACGCGGGCTCATCTTTTCTGCATCAACATGGCGATGAGGTCGCGCAGCTCCTGGTCGGTGAGGCTTTGAACGAGGCCGGCCGGCATGATGGAGACTTTGCGGATGACGCGGTCGGTGATGTCGCCGCTCTGCAGTTTATATTCCTTCTGCGTGTTGTCGACGAAGGTTTCGGTATTGCCGACGCGGCTGAGCAGCATGGCATCGAGCTCGGTGCCGTTTTTCAGGGTGAGCGTCCAGGGCATGTAGAGAGGGGCGATCTCCTTGCTGGGGTCGAGGATGGATTCGAGGACGTGCTCGCGCGTGCGCGAGTTGCCGATCATGGTGAGGTCGGGGCCGACGGCCTTACCGCGGCCCTGAATCATGTGGCAGTGGTAGCAGCCAGCGGCGGCGGGCTGGAAGAAGATGCGCCGGCCGGCTTCGGGGTCGCCCGGGTTTTGCTCGAGAAGCTTTTTCCAGCCGGCCATGTCGGCTTCTTCTGGTCGGGCTGGGACGGCCTTGCCGAGGAGTCGGTTGACCAGATCGGCGTCGGTGGGATTTTTCGCGACGGATTTCTCGAGCTCTTTTTTCTGGGCGTCGGTGAGCTTGGCGGCGGCGGGGCGGAGTGTTCGCAATGCTTCCTGGCGGAGTGAGGCGTTATCGCCAGCGCTGAGTTTCAGGAGCAGATCGGCGTACGCGGTGGGATCTTCGGCGAGTCCGACGAGGGCATCGGCGCGCATGGAGGTGTCGTTCTTTTCGTCGGCGGCGATGTCGGCGAGGATGGCCAGGCGTTTTGGATCGATGCAGACGCTGAGGTAGCGGACTGCCTCCAGTGCCAATGGTTTGGCGGAGGAGGCGAGGAGTGGCCGGACTTCATCCAGTTTCAGCGCGTCGGCCTGGAGCATACGAAGGGCGAGCGTCTTGGTGGTATCGGCGGTGTCGGCGGCCTTCAGGCGGGCGAGGAGCATGCCGTTTACTTTGGCCGAATTGACGTTCTTGGAGGGCTCGCCATCCAACTGGGCGATGGCGGCGACGACCATGGAGAGAAGCTGCGGAGACATGACCGGCGAGGCGAGCATCTTTTCGAGATCGGGCCGGGCCTCTTTGATTTCCTGTTCAGTAACGACGCGGACGCCCATTTCGCGGACGCGAACGTCGGGGTCATTGAGGGCGGCGGCGAGGTGGCGCTGGGCGTTTGCGCCGCGCCAGATGAGGGCGGTGAGGAGGCCTACGCGCTTCGAGGGGGACGCGAGGTCGGCGAGCTCGAGCTTCTCGGATTCGGGGAGGCGGGAGAGGCCGAACTGGGCGGCCTGGGATACGTTGATGTCGGCGTCGTCCATGGCGTCGAGCAAATCCTGGACTTTGGTGGACTTGCGAAGTTCTCCGATGCGCTCCATGGCGGCGCTGGGCTTGAACGCTTCTTCGGCGACGGCGGGCTTGGTGTACTTCACTTTCCAGACCCGGCCTTTGCCGTGGAGCGTGTAGCTGCTCGAGACCCAGTCGGTCACGAAGAAGGAGCCGTCGGGCGCGGGGGCGATGGCCACGGGGCGGAAGTTGTCGCCGCCGGTGAGGATGGGCTTCATCGTGGCGGTGAAGGTGCCGCCTTTGGGGGTGAGTGAATAGGCTTCAATGCGGTGATCGCGCCAACTGGTGACGAGGAGCTGGTTGCGCAACCAGCGGACGGCGCAGGGCGCTTCGCCGACGCCGGTGATCATGGGGAGCGTTCCGGGGAGCTCGCCGTCGTAGGCCTGGAGCGGGTGCATGCCGGTTCGGCCGTAGCGGTACTGGTAGCCGTAGTCGCCGCCGGGCGCGACCGGCATAAGGCGGCAGGGGGGCCGGCCGTCGGGATCGTTGTCGGCCGCGAAGAGGATGTTGTTGGGGCCGAAGCCCAGGGCGAACGGGTTCCAGAAACCGGTGGCGACTCGGGTGAGGCCGCCGCCTTTGGAATCCATCTTGAAAATAGTGCCGGCATTTTTGTCGGTGTCGCTGAATTTCTGACCGTCGCTGCCGACGAGGGTGTAGGGGCCGCCGAGGTTTTCGCCGATGCCGAAGTAGATGTTGCCATCGGGATCGACGGCGAGGCCGTGCAGGCCGTTGTGGGGATAGTCGGCCTTGGTCTCGAGGGTTGCGAGGGTGATCTTTGGACCGGCAACGCCTTTTTCGTCGGGGACGAGTCGGAAGATTTCATTGCGTGAAGATACGACGATCGACCCATCGCGATCGGTCACAAGGTTCATCAGGAATTTCATGCCCTCGAAGAACGAGGTGATCTTGTCGGCCTTGCCACTGCCGGTGGTGTCTTCCATGATGCGGATGCGGTCGACGGGCGGGCCTTTGTAATCCTTGGGGCGGAAGTGGGAATTGGATTCGATGACGAGGAGCCGGCCTTTGGAATCGACGGTGGCGCCGATGGGAGTGACGATGTCGGGCTCGGAAGCGAAGAGGGTGGCCTCGACGGAACCGTCGGGGGATTTGGGTGCGGGATCTTCGGCGCTGGCGCGATTGGTTGGGAAGAGGAGAGCGAGGAGGGCGAGGAGCGATAGTGCGATGGAAGCTGGATGGGATCGCGATGGATTGGTGTTGGTCATGGGACGTATCGTACTTGCGGAGCGGTTGGGATTCATGTGGGAATTGCGCGACAAAAAAACCCGGCGGCCCGCTGTTGTGCGAGCCGCCGGGAGCTTTACTCCACTGGCTACATATTTTCGCGGCGTTCAG
>JBBRHH010000003.1:0-34881 GCA_038222915.1 Tepidisphaerales bacterium | reverse complement strand
GCCTATGGGGATGGCGAAGCCCATTTTTTTTCTGCGGAAGACTTCCCTGGGGAGGTCGGGGGCGAAGGCCTCGCGGAGCATTCTTTTGGGGCCGCCCTTGATGAGCTGCGGCGTGGTGAGGGTTGATGCGAAATGGACGAGGTGGTGGTCCATGAAGGGGCTGCGGACTTCGAGGGCGTGGAGCATGGAGGCGCGGTCGACTTTGGTGAGGAGGTCTTCGGGGAGGTAGGTGATGCGGTCGAGGGCGAGGGCGGATTGGACGACGTCGCGGCCTTGGGATTGGAACTGGTGGTAGAGGGATTGGAGGTAGTCTTCGGGTGCGGGTGCGTTTGTGGGGAATGCTTCCTGGTTCAGAAGTTGTTGGAGTTGGTCGGGGGTGAAGAGGTGCATATAGGTGGCGTAGCGCGACGCGGGGTTGAGGTGGAGAGATTCGGCGAAGCGGCGGAGGCGCTGGCCTCGGGATTTGGGGTGGTGGCCGGGGGCTTTTGTCGCGAGATGGCGGAGAGCGATCTGGGCGAAGGCCGGGAGTTGCTGGATGTGCTGGGCGAGGGCCATGGCGCGGTAGCGGTCGTAGCCGCCGAAGAGTTCGTCGCCGCCGTCGCCGCTGAGGGCGACT
Organism: Tepidisphaerales bacterium; assembly: GCA_038222915.1. GTDB lineage: Bacteria > Planctomycetota > Phycisphaerae > Tepidisphaerales > Tepidisphaeraceae > JBBRHH01. The sequence goes on along the minus strand of JBBRHH010000003.1, from coordinate 34,265 downwards.
TTGACTTCGCGGCGGGTTTCTCGGGAGAGGTAGTAGGTGGGGAGGGCGGAGGAGTCGGCGAAGGGTTCGCCGAAGGTGGCGGCGAGGAGGGGGAGATCGTTGGCCGCGTCGGGTTTGACGATGAAGGTTTGGTGCTGGGTTTTGAGGTGATGGGCGACGGCGGCGGCGTATTGGGTTTCGTCGTAGCGCGGGTCTTCGAAGCCGATGGAGAAGGTGAGGAGGGGTTGATCGGGCGGGAGGGCCTTTCGCATGCAGGCCGCGATGATGGAGCTGTCGATGCCGCCGGAGAGGAAGCAGCCGAGGGGGACGTCGGAGACTAGCTGGCGTTGGACGGCCTGCTCGACGAGCTCGCGGGTTTGTTGGACGAGTGTGGCGTCGGGATTGGGCTGCGTGGTTGTGGTGTTGGGGTCGAAGTATTTTTGGATTTCGATGCCGCTCTGGCGAATCTTCATCCAATGGCCGGGCGGGAGTTTGGATGCGCCGGCGTAGATCGTCTGTGGCGCTGGGATGTAGCCCCAGTGGAGATAGTTGAGGAGGGCGTTGGTGTTGGTTGCGCGATCGACCCAGGGGACTTGCGTTAGGGCCTGGAGTTCGCTGGCGAAAGCGAAGGCCGAGTTGTTTCTGGCGGCGGCGTAGTACAGTGGCTTTTGGCCCATGCGATCGCGGGCGAGGAAGAGCTCCTGGGCGGGGCGGTCCCAGATGGCGAAGGCGAACATGCCGTCGAGGTGATCGACGCATTTGGTGCCCCAGGTGTCGTAGGCGACGAGGAGGACTTCGGTGTCGGACTGGGTTTTCCACGGGTAGTTTGGCCAGGCGGATTCGAGGTCGCGGCGGAGCTCGCGGTAGTTGTAGATTTCGCCGTTGAAGACGATGCGGCGGCCGATGGCGTCGGTGAAGGGCTGATTGGCGCGGGGGTCGAGATCGATGATGGCGAGACGGCGGTGGACGAGGCCGACCTGGGGGCCGATGGTGACCTGGTCGATTTGGAGGCCATCGCCGTCGGGGCCGCGATGGGCGATGTGGGCGGACATGGCCTCAAGGGTTTCGCGGGTGACGCGGAACTGGTCGTGGAATGCGATGGTGCCTGCGATGCCGCACATGTTGAGGTATTGTAGTGTGGCGGAGAGGGGAGGAGTTAGACGCGGAGAAGCTGAGATTCCAGGCATCGCGGACCGTCAGACGCCTTACGATGGCTCACGAATGGTCACAGAGCATGGGCAGGTGTCGACTTGAGGGAAATTGAAATACAGTTGCCGGATGCGGTGGCTGGTGATGTGGTGGGGAGTGTCATTGACAACGCGATTGCTCAAAGTGGCCTGACGGTGACTCTGCGCGACACGCTCAAGAAGTTTCCTGGCTGCGTTCATTGGCATGTAAAGGAGGGGCGGGCAGCAGGGACACTGGAGATCACGTTTTTGCCGAAGACGGGACGGGCGTGGTTTACGATTCAGAGTGGTTGGAGAGCGGCGTGGATTGACGCGAAGATGACGATGTTGCAGCGGATCATTTCCCGGGGGAAGTAGTCGTGGGCGGCTTTTGAGCGTACAACAATCGAGCATGTCCGAATCTTCAATTGCCTGTGCGCTTTGCGGCCGGTTGATGCCGCAACATTCGAGTTATGTTGTGCGGATTGATGTATTTGCGGATCCTTCGATTCCGACTTTGGAGGGGAAGGATGTGGAGGCGGCGGATTTTGATCGGGAGATGCAGAAGCTGATTGATGAAATGCGCGGGTTGACGGCCGATGATTTGCAGGATCAGGTGCACCGGCGGTTTGAGTATCGGATTTGCCGGCCGTGCCAGTTTCAGTTTATGGCGAATCCGCTGGGAAGGCCGCGGGAGTCTCGGGTTGGGGGGAATTAGTAGGGGCACTGTTCATGTGCAACCAAAATAGGTACGATTGTACTCAATATGGTTGCGCTTATTGATCCGGGCAATGTTCTGTTTGGAAGCACGCGGCAGGCCGTGCTGGCGTTGATGTTTTTGCGGCCGGACGAGTCGTTTTATTTGCGGGATGTCGTGCGGCGGACGGGATGTGGGACGGGGGCGGTGCAGCGCGAATTGAAATTGCTGACGCAATCCGGCATTCTTCGTCGCGACAGGCAGCGGTTTTTTCAGGCGAACAGTGCGTCGCCGGTTTATGAACCGCTGAAGCAGATTGTTGTTCGCACGATTGGCCTGGGGCATCGACTGCGGCAGGCGCTGAGTGATGTGGCCGGGGAGATCGTGGCGGCGTTTATCTTCGGGTCATTTGCACGAAATGAGCAGCATGAGCAGAGCGATGTTGATATTTTGGTGATCACCAAAGGCGCAAAGGTTTCGGACGAGCGGATACACGCGTTGTTGCTGAAAGAGCAGGAGTCGCTCGGACGGGAGATCAATGCGTTTATTCTGACTGCGCTGGAATGGCGGACGAAATGGGCGGCCGGCAATTCATTTGTGCACAGGGTGGCGAGTGGCGAGAAAGTTTACCTGATCGGAGATGACCATGAGCTTGAGCGAGTGGCAGAAAAACGGGTGGCTCAAGGTCCATCAGCCGACGCAACAGGAGATTCTCGACCTACTCGCGCTGGCGGATCGCGATCTCAAAAGCGCAAAGGTCAAAGGGCTCGACAATGATTGGCGATTCAACATCGCTTACAACGCGGCGTTGCAGGCGGGGACGGCGGCTCTTGTGGCGTCGGGATACAACGTCTTGAAGGGAGACTCGCATCATTTCCGCGTTATAAGCTCGCTGGCGTTTACGGTTGGGCTCGAGAAGGAATTGATCGAGAAGCTGGACCGCTACCGCAAGAAACGCAGTGCCAGCATCTATGACATTGCGGGGGCGATAACGGATGGGGAAGCGAAGACGATGCTGGGGTTGGCGCAGGATCTGGTTGATCAGATTTATGCTTGGCTGTTGCAGAACCATCCGGCGCTGATGAACGCCAAATGAGGTAGACGCTCGCACTCTACACCCGGGCGGCTTCGGGGGCGGAGGCTTTTTCTCTGAGCAGGTCGATCTTTTCGCGGACTTCCTGGGCCATTCTGGCGTTGGGGAAGTCGCGTAGCAGGGTTTCGCCGATTCGGACGGCTTCGGGCCAGTTGTGGTCTTTGATGGCGATGGTGAATTGCTGGCCCAGCAGCTGGAGTTTGTCTTTGAAGATTCTTCGGGCCGTCTCCTGCATGTTTTCGGCCTCGCTGGGGGTGAGGTAGAGGTCGAGCTGTTTAAGGATTTCGATGCTTCCGTCAACGTCGTGGCGGGTGACGGCGCTGTTCCAGCTTTCGAGGAGCTGGCCTTTGTGGCCGAGGCGGCGGCGTTCGATTTCCTGGGGGATGTTGCGCACGCGGAGGTCTTCGGGAAACATCCGCTGGAGGCGCTCGGCCTCGCGGAGGGCCTGATTCCACTGCTCGGCCATGCAGTGACGATCGATGACGGCGACGACTTCATCGACGCGGCGGCGGACGTCGTCCTGGCGGAGGGCTTCGATCTGGGTGCGGAAGCTGTCGGCCTCCTGGAGGTAGCCGAGATTTTCTTCGATGTCTTTGACGAGGGCGAGGGCGGCTTCGAAATCCTTGCGGGCGATTTCTTCGCGGATGGCGCGGCGGAGGGTTTCGCGCTCGTTTTCACGGAAGGCGACGGTCTTGGCGCGCTCGCTGATCAGCTGGTTCTCGCTGATGGTGTTGAGCATCACCGAGATTTCCTGGAGGCGCTCGTGCAGGGGGGCCATGATTTCATCAACCTGGCCGGACGAGCGGGCACCCTGGAAGCTGAGCGAGAGGGCCCACGCGCCAAGGACAGCGAAGACGCTGGCGCAGCCAGCGGCCATGACGGAATATATTCCCATGGCAACGACCATGTAGACGCCGATGCCGAAGACCGCGAAGGCGAAGACGAGCAGGACTGGAAACAACCACAGGAAGGAGCGGGATTGGGGCTTATCCACGAGCCACCTCAAGGCGAAAGGAAAGGGGGTCGCAAACGAAAAAATCAAGTCTAAGACTTGGCCGGGAGACCGTCAACGTTGAACATTTGGCGGGCTGATTCGGAATGCGATTTTTGCGTCGTTGGATGAGACGGGTGTGAGAGCGTCAGTGGGCGATGGCGGAAGCCGGGACGGAGGAGGCTTCGGACTTCGCGGCGGCAACGCGCGCGAAATGTTGCTGCTTCATGGATTCGAGGGCGCGCAGGCGGTGGTTTCCCAGGACGCGGAGCATGGCCCAGCAGCAGATGATGGATCCGATAACAAAGCCGTATTCCATATTGACGCCTTCTTCTGCAATAAGCATCGGCCAGGCGGAGGGGGTGGGTTGAATCAGCGGCGCTTCAGGACAGCGCAATAGCCGCCGTCCCGATAATGTGCGGCGTCTTCGCTGGATTGCGGGAGCGTCGTGCGCTGCGTGTTCAATTCGAAGTCGGGGTGGGCTTTGAGGAAGGTCTCGACGACGTGTTGATTTTCTTCTGGCCAAATGCTGCAGGTGCTGTAGACGAGGAGGCCGGTGGGATGGAGCCAGGTTGCCGTGTCGTTGAGGATACGCTCCTGGAGACGACGGACTGAGGTGAGGTGGGTAGCGTCCTGGGCGTAGCGGGCTTCGGGGCGGCGGGCCATGACGCCGCTGTTGCTGCAGGGGGCGTCGACGAGGATTCGGTCGTAGGTTTTGGGATCTTCGGCGGGCAATTCGGTGAGCATGCCGATCTGGCGGATCTGGATGTTCTGATAGTTGCGCTGGGCCGCGGTGGCGCGGAGAGTTTGGCAGCGATCGGCGGAGGGGTCGATGGCGAGGATGTGGGATTCGGCGCCGGACAGTTCGCGGATCTGGATGGTTTTGGTGCCGAGGCCGCAGCAGCGGTCGAGGATGCGGTTGGTGGGTTGGATGGAGAGGTGTTCGACAACGGCGGCGGCGGTGGGGTCTTGCACCTGGGCGAGTCCCTGGGCGGCCCAGTTGGCGAGGGTGGATTGTTTTGCGCCTTCGACGACGAACATGTTGGCCTGTTCGTGAGGCCGGATGGTGATGTGGGCGGCGGTGAGGTCTTCCGGTTTTGCGGATTGACCGAGGCGGACGATGGTTGGGGGTTCGCGGTTGTCGTGGCGGCAGATTTCCAGTGCGCGCTCTTCTCCGACGAGGGAAGTGAAGCGATCGAAAAGATCGGGCGGGTGTGAGAGGACGATCTGTGCGTGGCGGCGCGGGTCGGTTGGGCCGGGGAGTGGGGGATTTGGATCGCGAAGGGCCTTGCGGAGGATGGCATTGACGAAGCCGGCGGCGCGGGCGCGGCCGAAGCGTTTGGTTTGTTCGACGGCTTCGTTGACGGCGGCGGATTCGGGGATGCGGTCGAGGAAGCGGAGTTGGTAGAGGCCGATGGCGGTGATTTTCTGGACGAGGGGGTCGATGCTTTTGAGGGCGCGGCCGGAGTGGTGTTGCAGGAGGTGCTGGAGGAGGAGTAGGTTTTTGACGACGCCGATTTCGATTTGCTCGGCGAGGGCGCGGTCGCGGGGGTCGGTGAGCTGGGGGATCTTGCCGCGCGTGAGGACGGGTGGGTTCCAGTGGGGAAGCCGTTTCTGGTCGAGGGAGAATAGGGCGAGGTCGCGGGCGGACACTTGGGGATTGTAGTGGACGGAGGGGAGGAATGAAGGGGATGCGGACTTGGTACCGCAACACAATAGAAATGTCACATACGTTAACTCGTTAGAAGTGTCACATTCCCTGCCGGCCTGAGCTTGCCGTTATCTGGCCGCGGCACCGGCGGCGGGGTTTTGTGTCTTCCTGTTGGCGCGAACATCCCCGCGACGTTGGCTGGACCGCTACGGCGCTTTTGATTGATCGGCCTCGTCTTGGGACGTTTCTTCTGCGTGCAGCTTTTTCGAGATTTGCTCTGACACTTCCTCGACTTGTTTCTCGATTTCCCGAATCCTGGCGGCCGACTCGTTCACGCGCTCCTGGTGGCGATACTCGCTGGCGTCCATTTTTTCCTCGAGATCTTTTCTGGCTTCGCCGAATTTTTGATTCGCTTCGTGCAGCTTGTCCATCAATTCATTGGGCACCGTTCGCAGGTCTTCTTCAGGATGGGGAAGTTTGTCCATGGATTTGTCGCTCCAGGTAAAACGGTTGAGGCGTGGCCAATACCGTAACTCCTTTTGCGATGAGTGAGAATGGACAACCTTGGCGTTGCTACGTCGCCGAGCGGGCGACGGCCTGGAAGAACGCGGAATGAAAGGCGTCTGTCGGGCTTATGGCAGTCTGGCCAGGTCCTTCAGAGCACTTCAGGATGACACGGGGGCGGCTACTGGCCTTGCTGGCGCAGGCGGGCGCGGCGTCGTTCTAGCCAGGTTTGGCGAATCTGTTTTAGTTCCTGGTTGATCTGGCGGCGGGACATTTCTGGTGAGCGGGCTACGAGGTCCTGGAATTTTTGTTCGAGGTCGGCGTTGCGGCGGAGCATGAAGGCGTGGCGTTTGGCGAGCTCGGGATTTTTGAGGCCGGCGGTTTCTGCAAGTTTGAGCTGGGGGTCTACGCCGGCGGCCTGGACGACGCCGTAGAGGCGGGAGAGGCGGGCGACTTTCTGGGTTTGGCCGGCGGCCTGGGCGGCCTTCATGCGGGTGAGGAGGATGTCGGCGAGGTCGCTGAATTTTTCGGCGCTGGCGAGGGGGTCGTTGTTCATGGAGAACCAGACGCCGTTCTCCATGAGCTTTGCGCCAAGCTCGCGTTCGTCGGCGGGGAGGGAGGCATCTTCGAAAGTTTGTTTCAGGGCGGCGGCCTGGGCGGTGAAAATTTGATTGCGTTCGTCGGGCGTGGCCGCGTCGGCGAGCTCGACGTTGAAGTCAACGAGGCGATCGACGACGGAGGCGGCCTCCACCTGCGGCGGCTTGGTCTGGAAGTGCTCGATGAGAAGCCATGCACCTGCGCTGAGGAGCAAGACGATTGACGCGGCGGCGGCGAGGGTCCACGGATTGCGGAGGTGGGGGCTGCGGAGGCTGGGCAGGCGGGTTGGCCAGCCGATTCGCATGCGGGAGGCGGGGGGCTGGAGCTGTGCGAGGAATGCTTCTTTCGCGGCGTTTGTGCCGGCCGGGGCGGGGAGGGTTTTGGCGGCGGATTCGATCTGTTGGAGATTCAGGAGCAGGGCCTGGCAGTCGGCGCAACCTTGGAGGTGTGCGCGGAGATCGGAGGTGAGCGCGTCTTCGGCGAGCACTTCCGCGGCGTAGATTTTTTCCTGGGCCTGTGTGCAATTCATTGCGTCACGTCCAAACTGTCAAGCTCTGCATCAGCTTTCGCCTGGCCTGCAGCATATGCCATCGTGCGGTTTTTTCGGTTGCGCCGATGGCCTCGCCTATCTCCCGAAAGGACAAATCCTCGCGTGTCCGCAGCAGGAACACCGCACGAGCCGTTTCGGGCAATTCAGCCAGAGCCACCTCCAGAGCCTTTCCCAGTTCCTTGTGCTCCAGCGCCATGTTCGGCCCGGGTGCGGATTCGGCTGTGTCGTCCATCAGGGGCATGACGTTGCTGGTTCGCTTGCGACGCCGCCCGTCCAGAAAGGCGTTGGTCGCGATCCGCATCAGCCATGCCCGCAGGTTGGTGCCGGTCTTAAAAGAGTCTCGCCGCTGCGAGGCGCGGAGGAACGTTTCCTGCGTTAAGTCCTCAGCCTCGTGGCGGTTACCGGCCAACCGGTAGAGCAGTGCAAAGACACCATCCCAATGCTGGGCGACCCAATTGGCCAGTTGCGCACGGGCTTTGGGGTCCAGCGGAATGGGGGTGCCTGAGGGCTCCAGTTGCAAACGACCTTCCTGCAAGGGGTTCAACGGATGATGGGCAAGTTTCGTTGGTCTATTTCTTTTATCCGATTTTTACCGGGCGTTGCCCGGTGAGGGAACAATTTTCTGACGAATTCCACCAACGAATTTACAACGTCCGCGTTCATAATGGCGAGGGCACCAAGGTGGCCGGCAATACTGCGAGAGACGTGTTCTCCCGCGCCAGACGCCAAAACGCCTTTAGATTCATGGAGAAACAAGTATGTTCGGGCAAAACCATCCGTTCGTTGACGCACTTGAGTCCCGCAAGATGTTATCTGCCAATGCATTTGTTGATGCAAAGCATGTATTGCACATTCGCGGGTTTGAACACGCACAGAACACGATCGTGGTTGGCAACGACGTGGCCGGGACCGGTATCAGCGTTTCGGTTGTGACGGCGCACAAGAGCTTCTCGGCGGACATTCCCACACCAGCGGGCCGGGTGACCAAAGTGGTCATCGTCGGCGGTCGGAACGATGATTCGATCACGATCAGCGAAACCAACAGCCCGTTTGCGATCAAGACGCGGATTGAAGGGCGCGGTGGCAATGACACGATCATCGCGGGAAGCGAAAGCGACGTGATTCTGGGCGGCTTTGGTGATGATGTGATCAGCGCCGGCGGCGGCAATGACACTGTCCATGGTGGACATGGCGCCGACGTCATCAGCGGCGGCGAAGGCAACGACGTCCTTTGGGGCGGCCTTGGCGCTGACAACATCGATGGCGGCAACGGCAACGACACGCTGGGCGGCGTGCTGGGTGTGAACGTCCTGCACGGTGACGACGGCGTTGATACATTCGTCACCAAGAAGCTGGCCAAGAATCCGGACAACGATTTCACGGTTGGCACGGATATCCTGGTGAAGAATAAGGCTGAGGCGACTGAGCCTGCGCCGGTTGCGGATCAGGGCGTGTAACGTCTGACGCGATATTTCAATGCGGATCATCGAAGACCCCTCGACCGATAAGTCGAGGGGTCTTTGCGTGGTGTGCAAGATAAGCGGATTAAGTTTTGTATTTTGCCAACGGATCTCGGTTGGGCACGTTATTCAGTCATGCATCCGCAATCCTGCGGTGCAGGCAAATGAGATGATTCATCATTCGATGGAGGAATGGCTATGAAATTCTGGAAGCAATTGTTGATTCCCGTGATGGTGCTTGGGTTGGCGGGCGTGGTGGAGGCCAAGGGTACGAAAGGGGCCGGCAAGGGCGCGGCCAAGGAGCCGGCGGTCAAGGGAAAGATCGTGAGCATTGCGGCCGACGGTACGAGCATTGTGGTGAAGACGGGAAAGAAGAACGGTGGGGAAGAGACCACGGTGACAACCAACGCCAACACGAATGTGGAGATAGACGGCGTGAAGGGAAAGGCCGTGATGGACCTTGAGGTTGGCGAAGTTGTCAACGTCAAATCTGCGAGCGGGGCTGCTTCGGAGATCAAGGCGCATAAGGGGAAACATGGTGAGGGGAAGAAGAAGTCCAAGCCGGTGTAAGACCTTCGAGAAAATCGTCCGTTGACGGTACACCTCCCGCTGCTATGTTGCGAATGTATTGCAACGGAGGTGTCAGATGACACGGCTTTGTGCCTTTGTTATGGCGTGCCTGGTTCCGCTGGCGCGTGCGGAAGATCCGTCGACGATCAACCTGCGGCGCACGGTCACGGTTGAAGTCGTCAAGAAGACCAAAGACGCGGTCGTGAACATCAGCGCGACGAAGCTGATGAACCGGCGGGCGTTTGGCGGGGACCCGTTCTGGGATCCATTTGGGGGAGGGCTGGTGCGGGTGCCGGCCAATTCGCTGGGGAGCGGATTTATTGTTCATCGCGATGGGTATGTGGTTACCAATCATCATGTGATCGACCGCGCGCGGCAGATCCAGGTGGAACTGGCGGATGGGCGAAAGCTTCCGGCGGAGTTGATCAGTTCCGACCCTGAGGCCGACCTGGCGATCCTGAAGATCTCCGACACCAAACCGTTTCCGACACTGGAGATGGGGGATTCGAGCGATCTGATGATCGGCGAGCCGGTGATTGCAGTGGGCAATCCGCTGGGGTTCAGCCATAGCGTGAGCACAGGGATTGTGTCGGCGATTCATCGCGACCTGAAAGATGCGCAAGACCACATCACGCTGGGCGACGTGATTCAGACGGATGCGGCGATCAATCCGGGGAATTCGGGCGGTCCATTGTTGAATGCGTATGGGCAGGTCATTGCGATCAACACGGCGATTCGCGGCGATGCGCAGAACATTGGGTTTGCGATTCAGGTGAACAAGCTGCGCGACCTGATTCCTGAGCTGATGAACCCGCTGCATGCCAGCAAGCTGGAAATTGCGTTGAAGCTGACGGAGCAGCGGAAGCTGACGCCGCCGGCGGGGATTCACTGTGACGTTTTGTTGAATGGTGATCCGAAGAGCGCCGTCACGGCGATCAATGGGCAGAGCATTTCGAGTTTGATTGATGCATATGCGGTGCTGCTGACGGTTAAGGATGAGAAGACGCCGGTGAAGTTGAAGCTGGCGAATGGGGAGGAGCGCAGTGTGGCAGTGAAAGTTGCGCCGCAGCCGGCCGCGATTGTGGAGGCGCGGAAGCGTTTTGGGATGACGATTGAGGCGGTGTCGCCGGCGCTGGCGGAGAAGTTCAAGCTGGCGGTGGAGGATGGGTTGCTGATTACGGATGTTTCGCGCGGCAGTATTGCGGCGAAGGCGGGGCTGCAGGCGGGGGATGTGCTGACGCAGATTGGCCGATATCGGATTACATCGCTGGAGGATTTTGGGATCCTGCTCGGCAAGATGCCGGCGAGCGGGAAAGTGCGGGTTGGCGTGGTGCGCGGGGATCAGACGGGTGTGGCGATGCTGGATCTTGTTGACGCGCAGGCACAATGAAGAATTCCCGACTTGAAGCATTCAGCGATGGCGTGATTGCGATCATCATTACGATCATGGTGCTGGAACTGAAGGTTCCGCACGGCTCGGCCACGCTGGCGGATCTTCGGCCGATCCTGCCGGTGTTTATCAGCTATCTGGTGAGCTTCGTGTATGTCGGGATCTACTGGAACAACCATCACCACATGATGCACACCGCGCCGCATGTGAACGGGACGATTTTGTGGGCGAACCTCCACCTGTTGTTCTGGCTGTCGCTGATTCCGTTTGTGACGGGGTGGATGGGGGAGAACCATTTTGCGCCGACGCCGACGGCGCTTTACGGGGTGGTGCTGCTGATGGCGGGTTTTGCGTACAAGCTGTTGCAGCAGACGATTATTCGCATGCAGGGGCACGGTTCGCTGCTGGCGACGGCGGTGGGGCGGGACGTGAAAGGGCTGGGGGCGCTTGGGCTGTATGTGATTGCGATTCCGCTGGCGTGCTTCAGGCCGTGGATGGCGGGGACGATTTATGTGCTGGTGGCGGTGATGTGGTTTATTCCGGATCGGCGAATTGAGAAGAAGGTGAATCAGGCGGAGGGGGGTTCGTAGAGTTGCGGCGCGACCAGTACCAACCTGCGATCAGGCCGCCGGCGAGGTAGGCGATCATGTCGTAGGGGTCGCCGGCGGTGGTGAAGGTTTTGGGATAGCGGGGGATGATCACCTGGAACATGATGGAAAAGGCGGCCCATGCCTGGAAGATTTCCCACGGGGTTGGGAAGCCGTCGTGGGGGCGCAGGCGGATAAGGCGCTGGACGTAGAGGATGACGGGGACGAAGAGTGGAAGGCAGAGGACGTCGTTCAGGTAGCCGTGGGTGAACCAGCCGCCGATGTGGTGGGGTTTGAGGATGAAGCGGTTGATGGGGTAGATAATGAGCGCGGCGATGCAGGCCGGGTCGGCGAAGTAGGCGAAGCGGGCTGGACGATCGTCGGATTTAGTGTCCACTTGCGCTAGCCATTTGAAACATTGCCGCGATGTAGGCGATCACCAGACTGACGATTGAGGTGGCAGCGATATACAGGGCGATTCTTAAAGCGCCTGGGAATGGTCTTTTGAGCCAGGTCGACCGATCCGTCACATCGTAGCCACGGTCGCAGCGCGGACAGCGGCCGATTTTTGCCGTGTCGTCCAGTTTCGCATAGCACTTGGTGCAATACATGGATCATTCCCTACCGCGATGGACTGACGGGCTGCGCCGACGGTGAAATCGCGACCGGTGGCAGGGGGATCGGACCATTTACAAATGGTCCGGCAACTGTCCAGCGTTCGGAACCGGGCGTGAAATCGTAGATGACTCTGTGATTGTACTTCGTCCAGAATTCGAATTGCGGCGTCGTTCCCGAACAGGAGAAGTCTTGCCCACCATGGATCATTGCTGCGTTCAGATAGTTCGGCGTCAGAGCCTCGATATCCTTGGGCCACGAACCGTGATCGCTTTGATATTGCTTGATGGCACGGACTGTCGGAACGCCGTCATGATTCACCGTTCCAACGAAATCCTGCGCGTTCAAGCCGCCCAGTTTTCCAAAGTTGATCAGGTTCGGACCGAAGTGAAACGCGAATGTTACCATCAGTACAACAACTCCGACACGGAATGAAACGCGCGCATATCGCCACCGCCGCGCCTCGTCGTCTTCCACCCACGGCATCCGTCCTTCGGGTGGCCGACGATAGTCCAGCGGCTGGAGGTTTGGTTCTTCAGGCATGATAAGATCATATCGGGATTCGCCGCTCGCGGATAACGGGGCGCATGTGGCGTGCGCCTTACCGGCCTGTTTTGACGCGTTGCATCATCCACAGATCCTGCCCACCCTGGGACTCGCCGCGGTCGGAATCGAAGTAGAGGGTTTGGCCGTCCGGGGAAAGGAAGGGGTCGAGGTGATTGGCGTGTATGTCGGGGGCGACCAGATACCGCCGCCCAGATCGTTTCTTGCGTGCCGATGGAACCAGAGGGTTTTGGAGTCGGAGAGCCGATGGCCCTTACGTTTCTGGCATCTGCCGGACTCGTGATGATCAGCCGGCGAAAGCGACGTTCATTGTGAAGCCACTCGAAAGAGTTTTTAGCTCTTGCGGCCGGGTGCGGACCCGACGGAAAACGTTCGTTCCACACGGGTGATATTCCCCTGCCGATCCTTTACCGACACGATCAACTTTCCTTTTTCCAATTGCCGCACCGACTGCTTCATTGGCATCTCCCAGACTCCCGGCGACTTCTCCTTGAATTGAGATGCCAGATTATCGCCGGCCGCGATGCCATTGAGAGCCAGGTCCGCTGTTACTTGAAAGCTGTCCTTATCCAGCCCCGAATTCGCGTCGCACATTCCCAGCAACACGCGCGATAGCTCCGCGTTGTTTCCGCGAGCCGGCAGAGTCAGCGAAACAGTTGGGCGCTGATCGTCGCACATCCAGCCGTGGCTGCGCTTTGATGGATCAGCCGAGTCGTAGTTGGGATCCAGGTCGATCGGGCAGCCGAAGTCGATCCAACGCACAAGGGTTCGCCGGTCTTCATCGCTGAGCGGCGGCACTTTGATCGCCTCTCCGTCGTCTGTCTGATACGTGCCTTCCACGGCCTTGGGCGGCGGCATGGCCGTTCCCAGATAGTCGATATCGCCCTGGTCGCGGAGATAGCGCTGCAATGCGCCGACGTCGTTGTAATCCAGCTTGGCGATGATTTTGCCTTTGGAGCGGAGCGATTTGGGATCGCCGGGGACTTCTTCACTGGGAAATTCGTCGTTGGTCAATCCGTCGAGCCGGCGGCCGAATACTTTCCATGCGAGAAGGCTTCGTCGAGACTGGAATTTCATGATGTAGCGCGAGGCCTGGATGCGGTTGGTGATGGCACCGGCCAGCGTGTGATAGGGGCCGGGGAGATTTGAGAGGGATGGCACCGTGTCACTGGTGGACAACACCGCGCTGAATTTGTGATCGTTGTCATCCAGCACCAGGCCGCCGCCCGGTTTCGCGGCTTTTTCCGTATGGCAGGCGACGCAACTGCGATCGAAAATGGGTTTGATGTCGCGGTAATATTCCACGTTCTGCAGGCCCTTCTGGTACCGCAGGCCGGCCTCATCTTTCTCGTCCCATTTTTTTCCCGACTCGTCCCTGGCTTTGGTGGTCAGCAGTGGTGTCGATTGGGTGAGATCGAAAATTTTGTAGTCGTCGTGGGATGCGGCGGTGGCGTGAAAATCGGTTGGCTTCTGGCTGTGCGCGTGGCATCCGCCGCAGTCGTACCGCGCCTCGCCTGGGCGAACCTGATGCCAAGTCTGTGCCATGTTCAGTACCATGCCGTCCTTGTCGAGTGTCTGGAACGTGAAGGGCTGATCGGCCGGCACCTTTGCTAAAAAGCTCGTGTCCGGATTGCCGTCCGGGTCCACCGGCTGCTTACCGTCCTTGTCGAACTTTCGCACCGGGATCTCTCCAAGCACCCGAAGGCGCTCGTTGCCGGCACTACCGAAAAGGGGCGGAGCGCGGTGGCCGGTGATGTCGGTCAACGGTTCCTGCGCCACGATGCGAATCGCGTGAATCTCGCTGTTGTCGTAGAAGCCGTCATCGCCGCCCTGGAGCCACCAGTCCAACTCCAGACGCTTGTCTGAACCGACAGCTGTCACTCCGCCAGCCGGGACTTTTCCGCCTGGTGCGCTCTCACGCTTGTACAGGCTGGAGGTTCCGACCAATCCAAACGGCGTTCCTTCCGGGAGATGTTTTGAATATTCGCCGTCATTACGATGTGCCAGCAGTTTCGGCTCATTGATCCCATAGATTCGCTTGTAGGGCACGACAGCCCGCGGCCATTGTTCGTTGTAGCGCGGATCGTTCTTGATCAAGAGCATCTGGCCGGGGGCGTCGATCGGTTTGCCTCCCTTGATCAGGTAAATGCCGCTGTCGATCAGGGGATGGTATGTCCCGTTGTGGTTGGCCGGGCCGACCGACCATGCGCAGAGGAGATGATTGTCGGGTGCTCCCGAGGGGTGGGTTACTTTTCCCACGGCGTTGGGATAGCTGCGCCCGCTGTCCTTCCAGGAACGTACCTCATCGCCCTTCACGTACGTGGGCGCGGGCGTGTCCTGGCTGGACGCAAACCGCGTCAGGACTTCCAGCCCATAAGGCGAAAACGGCATGGAGAAGCGACTGCTCCCATAGCGCTGGGGCGCGTTGCGCGGATCGGAAAGATCGCCGGGGCCAAACGCCGGGGTTGCCAATGGCGGCCGCAGCGGCAACCTGACGAACGACCCGAATCCACTGTTGTTCAGATTGTAATACTGCTCGAGCACCAGCGTGCCATCGGACAACTGGGATTGAAAATGGAAGCCGGGAGGCGCGCCGCCCGGCCAGAATGAGCTGACGACCGGTTCCCACATTGTCCCGTCGGGATGGATGCTCCAGACCGCCCAGAGAATGGCGTTGTGCAGGCCCTGGGATTCGAGGCTGCTGAATAACACTCTGCCGTCGGTCAATATCGTCGGGTGCAGCGCGCACGCGACGTTCAGAAATCCGATCTCCTCGGCGTTCGCGCCGTCATCGTCCATTGCGAACAATTGCAGGGCGATGCGCGGATAGCCGCGCGGTGGAATGTGGGCGTTGCGGTTGCTGGTAAAGACGAGCCGGCCGCCCGGCGCGGGGCATGGGCCGAGGTTGAACACTCCGTAACCGAGTGCGGTTTTTCCGGGGGCGGGGGTGCGGTAATCGCTTGACCAGTTCGCCGCCCCGGTGTTTGGCGTAAAGGTCTGGTCCGTCAGGCGCAGGATTTTCCGGCTGGCGAGATTGATTTTGAAAATGTCGCTGCCGGTGTGCTTTGCATCGATAAACTTGGCGTAGTAAACCCACTCTCCATCGAACGACACGTATGGGTCCATGATCGACCCCTCGTCGCCGCCGACTAGTTTCTCCTCCGTGCCGTCCGGGTGCAGCAGCATGAGGTCGGCGCCCGCTTCCATGCGGGTTGGATCGGAGAACTCTGCCCACCGGGTCATCTTTTCGTCGCCGAATCGCGGGGCACGCACGTAGACAATGTCGTAGTCGTATTTGACGGTCTTGTCGGTTGAGATGTGTGGCGGATTGACGTCAACTGGCAGAGCGACGGCGGTTGGCTTCTTTGGTTCATCCCCTGTAGCACCGCGGGCCAGCCCGGTTATTAGCACAATGACGCCAAGGCCGACAATCGCTGTCGCGACAAACCGCTTCATGGGCCACCTCACAAGACATGTCTAAGCCCCCACCATCCGCAGTTATATAACCGCTGTCCCCACCACCGTTGCTTGAGCCGGCGACGCGGGTGAGCGTGATTGTCGTGGTCAGTTAAATGCAGCAACTGTCGATTGTCGGCTCAAACGTGGCCACCTCGCTCGTGGATCGGTCCAAGACATTCGCGGCATATCTCGGAGAGTCAGCGGCAATATATCCCGCGATTTCGTCCACATCGTCCAGTGCGGCGGATCGTGGATTGAGAAAAGGTGGGTGCCGTGGAGAACGCGGAGCGGCGCTGAAGTCATTGATTTCCGCGCTTCACCGCTGCGATGCACTGCTTCAGATAGCTTTCAATCCGAGGATCTTGATTCGCGGCGAGGGCTTTTTCGAATTCCGAAGTGGCGGGGCCGGGGCGATCGGCGAGCCATTCGCATCGGGCGAGGAGGAGCGGGTCGATTTCTGCGCCGGCGGAGCGGGCACTTTCGAGGAGCTGGACGGCGAAGACATTTTCGCCGCGTTGGTGGAACCATTCTCCGTACATCTTCAGTCGGGCTGAATCGGCGGGGGCGCGGGCGAGTTCGGACGCGAGCACCGATCGGGTGGCGGGTGGAAGGAATAGTTCGGGGTGGCGGCTGGAGAGGTTGGTGAAGCGTTGCTGCCATTCGACTGCGTTCAAGGGTGTGAGCGTTCCGGCGGCGTCGATGCAATGGGCGGCGAGTAGCTCGGCGTAGGCCAGAAGATCTTTTTCTGGCAGGCTGGTGTGTGCGATCGGCCAGATGCTTGCGGTCATGTCCCCACTGGCGGTGACGACCTGGGATGCGGCGGTATCGAATGCGGCGAAGTTGACGAAGCCGTTGTGGCGGAAGGCGGGCGTGAGGGCGGTGCCGGTGGCCGGGTCCCAGACGCGGGCGGTCTTGTCATTGCTGGCGGTCAGGACCATCGCGCCGTCGGGGGAAAATGACGCGCGATTTACCGCGGCGAGATGGTGGATCGGAGGCGCGGCGGGGTCGCGCAATAGTTCATCGTGCGGACGAAGCAGCGGCAGATAGCCTGCGGTGGTGAGCGAATCCTTCAGGGCTGTCGAGCCGACGAGGTCGGTGAACATCAGGACGAGCAACCGGGATCGTTCCGCGGGGAGTCCTGATTCTGCTGGTGGTTCGGCCGCGACCGCGTTCCCCATGTCCATTGACTCCGCTTTCAGGATGGATGTGTTGTGAGACTCGACAACTGAAATCGTGCCTGCCAAAAGTATCCGCAAGGCGCGGTGACGTCGAGTTTCTTGTTGTGGCCGGTTCTACCTGATGCGTCACGTTATCCAGAGATCCTGGTCGCCCCGCGAATCTCTGCGGTCGGAATAGAAATAGAGAGCCTGGTCGTCCGACGAGAGTAAGGGGGCGCGGTCGAGCTGGGCGTTGTGAATGCCGGCAGCCGAGTGTTTCGTGGGGCTGAATTCGCCGTTGAAAATTGCGCCTGGCGCACCAAAGCTCTGATCTGGGCGGCTCGCCGCCATGGGCGCTGGCGCAAGGACGTGTGCGCGACGGTTTGATTCCGTCTGATCTCGTTCAAAGCGCTTGGGTGTAGATGGTCAAAATTTCTCTCGCCTGGACTTGGCGCGGATTGAAGCCGGCTGTCCATTGGGTGGCGGCCATTGTGGCGAGGTCCGGCAGGTCGGATTCTTTGACGCCTAGTTCGCGGAGGCGTCGGGGCAGGCCGGCGGCGGTTAGCAGGGCGTCGACTTTTGATGCGAGATCGGCGGCGGGGAGGAGGTCGGCGTAGGGGTTACCGTTTGATTCGGCGTTGAAGCGGATGACGTGGGGGAGCATGAGACCGACGGCGAGGCCGTGGACTGTGCCGAACTTGGCGGTGAGCGGGTTGGCGCAGGCGTGGGCCGCGCCGAGCATGGCGTTTTCGATGGCCGCACCGGCGAGGTGTGCGCCGAGTAGCATGTTGCGGCGGATGTCGGGGCTGGGGTCGCCCTTTACAGCGGCGATGTAGGACGTTGAGAGAAGTTGCCAGGCTTCGCGTGAGAAGCCGCGGGAGATGTCGGTTCGCTTCTTGGACCCGGCCGTTTCGACGGCGTGTGCGACGGCGTCGATGCCGGTGGCGGCGGTGACTTTTGGGGGTTGAGTGGCGGTAAGATCGGGGTCGAGAACGGCGATGCGCGGCAGGGCTTTTTTGTCGCCGCAGGCCATTTTTTGGTGGGTTTCGGGATCGGAGATGAGGGCGAAGGATTGGGCTTCGCTGCCAGTGCCGGTGGTGGTGGGGATGGCGATGAGGGGAAGCATTGGCTGGGTGGCCTTGCCGATGCCCTGGTAGTCCTGCATCCGGCCGCCGTTGGTGAGCAGGAAGTTGATGCCTTTGGCGCAGTCCATGGAGCTGCCGCCACCCAGGCCGATGATGAAGTCGGGGTTGAAAGGTCGGGCGGCGAAGACGCCGTTGCCAACGTGGATGGTGGTGGGATTTTCGCCGACCTGGTCGAAGAGGCGGGCGACGAGGCCGGCCTGGTAGATGGAGCGGAGGGCCGTTTCGACGTGGCCGGATTCGACGATGCCGGGGTCGGAGACTAGTAGGATTCGGGAGGCACCTTCGGATTTGGCGATCTGGCCGATGTGTTCGAGGGCGGCGGGCGCGTAGATGACGCGGACGTCGGAGCCGGGGAGGGAGGTTGGGGTCAGGGAGGGGGAGAGCATGAGCAACTACCAAATGATTGGGACACCAGCGTGACGGATGATCGTTCGATCGCGGGTAATCAATCCCGCACCCAACCGGCGCGCTGCGCCAGCAATGATGCGGTCATGCATTTCCGGCACGGCGCTGTCGGTGTCAAAGTCAATGGTGTCATAGGGAGCGAACGAGAGCAGTACGTACTGAGTGCCTGAATCCAACTGTTGAATGACCTGACCAAAGTCGAGGGGTCTGTTGAACTTTGAATTGACGAGATAAAATTCCGCGAGAACGATACTGGGCACGTAGATAATCGACGAACCCTGTGCACCCTCTTCAAAAGCACGCATCGCATTTGGCCCTAGTTTGCTGGAGTTGGTCAGGTACCAAAAAAGTGCATGGGTGTCGGCAACATACCTATTCATGCCGGCTTCTCCGGCCCATTGTCGGAGAGTTCGTCAAGCTCCTCCAGCCATTCTGAACGAATCTCGTGAAGAACTGCGTCGAGATCAAAGTCTTCCGGGAAGCTTCCTTTGTAGCGGTCGCGTAGGTCGATCAGTTTCTTCTCCTGCCTAGGCAACTCCACATTTATCCGAGAGGCCAGCCGTTCGATGAGCGCACGCTGGTCCTGACTGCTCAATTGCGAGGCTAGATATTCGATTTCTTCCAGGGTGGTTCGGCTCATTGGAAACCTCCGATAGAAGTATACGCCCAGGCAATGCTTCGGTTATCCAACCGCTTCGGCCTGAAATGCCCGTTGTCGGTACAGATGCTCGAACAGGTTCCCTTCGTGGGGTTGGTCCCAGCTGAGGCGAAACGTGGGGATGGGGCCGAGGTTTAAGCGGTCTATATCCGGACAGGCCATGAGGGCGCGTTGGAATTTTTTGTCGGCGGTGATGGCGGATGCGACGAGGGTTGGGCCGATGCTTGAGGGCGTTTCTTTTGTCGGACATTCGACGACGGCGGCGTAGGGGAAGAGGAATTCTTTTGTAGAGAGCGGATGTTCGCGGTCGGGGCACCACATGATGGTTGGCAGCAGATAAGCGCAGCGGCCGTTCTGGACGAGGCGCGGTGTGCCGCGTGTTTTTAGCGTGAGCTCTTCAGCTCCGGGGAGGAGTTGATCGATCATGGAGGAGATGCGGGTGGCCATGCCGGCGTTGGCGAAGGCGGCGATCTTCGCGTCGGGGTTGTCGGCGGGGAGGGCCTGGATTGTGCCAAGCTTCTCGGCGAGGGCTTCGGCGATCTTCTTTCCGTTGCGCGGTGTCCAGACGGAGGAGGCGTTGATGCAGGATCGGCCGCCGTTGGCGGCGATGGAGCCGGCAATGATATCGATGTATTTTTCCCACTCACCGGCGGCGTCGTCGCCGAGGATGACTTTGCTGTAGCCGGGCCCGTGGACCTCGATGCGGGTGTCGTGGCTATAGGCTTTGGTGGTGGAGGAGTCGCCGAAGAGCATGGCGCGATCGACGCACTGGAGAAGCGTGCCAGCGCCGCCGTGATCGGTGGGGTAGAAGCCGAAGGCCTCGCGGGGGATGCCGGCGGCGGCGAGGGATTCGATGACTCGGTACGGGGTCCAGGGTTCTTCGCGGCCTGGCTTGAGGGCGATGGGTGTTTTGAGGGCGATGGCGGGAATCCAGAGGGAGTGGACGCCGGGGGAATTGCTGGGGAGGACTGCGCCGAAAACGCGGGCTTCGCGAAACCAGGAGAGGGTTCGACCTTCATCGTCGCCGTAACCCTGGTCGAGGATGGAGAGATC
The DNA here is from genome assembly GCA_038222915.1 of Tepidisphaerales bacterium. GTDB lineage: Bacteria > Planctomycetota > Phycisphaerae > Tepidisphaerales > Tepidisphaeraceae > JBBRHH01. The sequence continues at coordinate 13,974 of JBBRHH010000003.1, read as the reverse complement.
GAAGCCGCGGGTGAGGCCGGCGACGATGAGGTTCATTTCGTCCATGACGCGATGGATTTTCTGGGCGTTCAGGCGGCAGAGGGCCTGGGGCATGCCGGTGGTGGCGGAGAGTTGGGTGACGTAGTCGTCGAAGGATTGTTTGGAGTCGCCGAGCGGAAGCGTGGCGGTCATGAAATTGGCGGCCGCCTTTTTGCAGATGGCGAGCAGTTCTTTCATGGTGAACTGTTCGAGGATGTTGTAATCCATGCGATGGATGTCGCGGCTGATGAGGCCGGCGTTGGCCTGCGAGACGTTGGCGACGACCTCGCCGGTGGCGTGGTGGAGGATCTGGATTTTGTCGACGGATTCGTAGGGTTGGCCGTTGCGTAGGATGGGGATGTTGAGCATGGGTTATTCTCAGATGCGCTTTTGACGGATGCTGAAATCGGGAAGCCAAAGCTCGCCGAGTGGAATTTTCAAATTTGCGAAAGGCGGAAGGCGAACAATGTCGTTGCCAGCGCCTTTGCCTGTGAGCACATATTTGCCGCGGCGGAGTTTGTAGCCTTCGATGCTGCGATCGCGGGGATCGATCACCCAGTAGTGAGCGACGCCGCCAGCCTGGTATTGTTCAAACTTGTCCACGCGGTCGATTGTGCTGCTGCTCGGGCTGATGATTTCGACGCAGAGATCGGGAGGACCCTGCATGGCTTTCTTGCCAACCAAATTGAGGCGGGCCTTTGAAAAAAACGTCATGTCAGGGCGGCGGACGTTGTGGTCGTCGAAGATCGTGTCGACATCGCCGAAGATCCGTCCCAGGTCATACTTCCTAACATGGACGTTCAGAAGAGTGCGAAGCTCAGTATCAACGCCGGAATGCTCTGGACTTGGGCTTGGACTGACTGCCACCTCACCGTTGACCAACTCAAGACGGACACCTGGCGGGTCCTTCCCAAGTTGTAGGAATTGACAGGCAGTCATCAATGCGGTGCTGACAATTGGCATAGCTGCCCATTATACGCAAGCGATCGCCGCCACGATCAATAAACGCCTTCGACGACCGTCCCCGCAAAGCCGCTGAACGGCCGCACGTTTCCGCAGCCGTCCCAGGGGTAGGGTTCGCATGGGGGGCGGCGGATGGCTTCGTCGCGTTCGAGGAAGCGGGGGATGAAGGTTTCTTTGGTCAGGGTGGTGAGTCGGACGCGGCCCCATTGGCCGTATTCGGCCATTTTTTCTGAGTCATCTTTGTCGACGACTTCGAGAACGGCGCGGGGCTGGGGGGCGTGGTAGATGACTTCGTAGTTATCGGCCGGGTCGAAAGGCTTGTGGGTGGCGAGGCCCATGAGGGTGTTGCCGTAGGTGGGGACGAAGTCGATGCCGGGGCAGAGTTCTTCGCGGGCGAAGCGGTGGTATTGCGGGGTGAGCTCGGTGCCGCCGCAGAAGATGCCTTTGATCCCGTAGTGGGCGAGGTCGATTTTCTCGGCGAGGGCTTCCAGGAGCTTGGGGGTGGTGAACATGCACTTGATGTTCGGATTGCTGCGCAAGATGGTCAGGGCCTGGTCGATGCAGTGGGCCTTGTATGCGTTGGCTTCCTGAATTTCGCCGCGCTTGATGACCTTGATGACCCAGCGCGGGTCGAGGTCGAGGCAGAAGCTGATACCGCCGCGATGTTGGGCGAGGTGTTCGATGGCGAGACGGAGGCGGCGCGGGCCGGATGGACCGAGCATGAGCCAGTCTGAGCCTTTCGGAAATGTTTCATCCGAGAGCGTTTTGGAGAAGTTCTCGTAGTCGATGCGGAAATCGTTGATCTGCAGGCGGCTCTTGGGGACGCCGGTGCTGCCGCCGGTTTCGAAGACATAGGCCGGCTTGCCGGCGAGGCCTTTGGGGAGCCATCGGCGGACGGGCCCGCCGCGGAGCCATTCATCTTCGAAGTAACCGAACTTTTTGAGGTCGGCGAAGTTCTGGACCTCCTTACGCGGATCAAAGCCGGCCTTGGCGGCATGATTCAGCCAGAATTCGCAGCCGGTGGCGGGGTCGAAGTGCCACGCGACGATTTCCTTGACGTGAGCGTCGAGTGCTTCGCGGGCGGCGCGGATTTTTGATTCCGAAACAGGTGAATTGGGCATGAGGAAAATGGTAGTGGATGTTGCGTTTTCCGGCCAGCGCTCGCGTCCCGGCCAACGTGGCCGACGGGGGTTTCTACCGATGCAGGGGATCGTTTGTGGCAAGACATTTCCGTCGACGCCGCGCTTGTTGAATTCGATGGGCCTTCAATAGGGCGTGCTGAACTGGGCCAAAGATCATGTCTGGCTGCTCGCGGGATTTTCCGTTGGGGTATTGATCGTGAGCACCGTTGCAGCGGGGATTGTGGTCGTGCGGCTACCGGAGGATTATCTCACCAGTACGGAGGATCATGCCGGTCATGGGGTGCAGCGCAGCATCGCGATGCGGGTTTTGATGGCCATTGGCAAGAATATCCTGGGCGTGATACTTCTGGCGCTTGGTCTGCTGATGTCGGTGCCGTTGGTGCCTGGACCGGGTTTGGTCATGCTTCTCGTGGGGATTCTGCTTTTGGATTTTCCGGGGAAGCGGAAGCTTGAAAGAAAACTGGCCGGGCGAAGGTGGATCCTGGGGCCATTGAATTGGCTGCGCCGGAAATTTGGGCGAGCGGATCTGAAGTTGCCTGCTCCCAATTGAGCGGGTCTATTCGCTGCAGAAAAGCCGATAGCCTACGCCGGGCTCGGTCAACAGGTATTTTGGGCGGGCCGGCACATCTTCCAATTTCTGGCGAAGCTGGTTCATGTAGACGCGGAGGTAGTGCGTTTCGTTGCCCGAGCCCGGCCCCCACACTTCTTTAAGGAGCTGGCGATGGGTCATGACCATGCCCGCGTGCTTCACCAGCACGGTCAGAAGCTTGAACTCGTTGGGCGTGAGGTGAACGGCCCTGCCGGCGACGTTCACGTCGCGGCGCAGGAGATCAACGCGAAGATCGCCGGTGATGAAAATCGGGCTGGCATTTTCTGAATTAGCGATGGCCGAGTGGCGGAGGGCGACGCGGATACGCGCCATGAGTTCGCCAACGGCGAAGGGTTTGGTCAAATAATCATCCGCACCGGCGTCGAGGGCGGCAATCTTGTCCTGCTCGCGACCGCGGGCGGAAACAACAATGACGGGCGTCTTGGACCATTCACGCAACTGCTGAAGCACCTCGACGCCATCCATGTCAGGAAGGCCCAAATCCAGGATGATCAGGTCGGGTTGGCGGCTGGCGGCCTGTATCAAACCGTCCCTGGCCGTTTCACTTTCCACCAGATGATAACCCTGGCTGGCGAGGCTGACGCGGAGGAACTTGCGGATGGGGACTTCGTCTTCGATGGCCAGGATGACGGGCGCGGTGTCTGACATACGATGCTCCGTAGAGTCCGCCATTTAGTCCCCCGGGCGAAGTTCCGGAGGCGTGCCGGTGAGGGGAAGCGTGAGACGGAACAGTGCGCCGCCATCGGGGCGGTTTTGGGCAGTTATCGTCCCGCCGTGGGCTTCTACAATACCGCGGCAGATGGCCAGGCCCAATCCGATCCCACGGCTGCCTTGAATGGTGTTGGCGGGATGAGACCGGAAGAATTTCTGGAAGACCTGCTCTTCTTTGCCAGGCGGCAGGCCCGGGCCGTGGTCGAGAACCTGAAGGACAATATTGTTGTCGGCTTCGGCGGCATTGATCTCCAATGGGCTTGCGGCAGGCGTGTACTGCAGCGCGTTGTCGAGAAGGTTGATGAGCACCTGCTCGATGGCCACCGCGTCGATCGGTACCAGGGACGAGGTCGCCGGGACATTGACAGCCACTTCCCGGCCGGCGAGCCGCTTGCGAAAATGATGAAGCGCCGAGCCCACCACTTCCTGGATCGGCTGCCATTCCTTCTTGAGGAGCAGGCCGCCCGATTCGAGACGGGTCATGTCAAGGAGGTTATTGATGAGGCGATCCATGCGTTCGGATTCCTCACAAATGGTGTCGGCCAATTCATGCCGTGATTGCTCTGTTAACACCGAATCTGATTCAGTCAGCGCGCTGGCCGCGCCAATGATGGACGCGAGGGGAGTACGCAGGTCGTGACTGACGCTGGACAGCAGCGTGTTCCGCATAAACTCTGTTTCGACCCTTTCCCACGCACTGCGCGCCTGTTCAGCGAGATTGGCGCGTTCGATCGCGACAGCGGACTGCGAGGCGAATGTTTCAAGCAGCCGGCGTTGCTCCGGATGCCGCAACGTTGAAGCATCGGCGGGGCATATTCCCAGAACGCCGACGGTGCCCTGAGAACCGACCAGTGGGAGATAGAGGGCACGCGCGGCGGGGAGGGTTGTGGTGTTGATGCCGGCGGGCTGGCGGTGTTCAAAGACCCATTGCGCAGTGGCAAGCTCCTTTTCATCGATGTCGAATGAGGTAGTGCTTTTTTCGCGTACGACCAGACGATTTTCTTCGTTGGGAAGAATGATGACGGACTGGCTGTCAAACACTTCCGAAATCTGCCGCACGGAAGCGGCAAGTAGCCCGTCCAACTGCCGGATGGCGGCCAGTTCGCGGCTCAATGAAAAGAGGGCGGCGGTGCGGCGCTCGCGGGCGCGGGCCGCAACGGCCTGTTTGCGGACGCGGTCGGTGAGGGTGCTGATCACGACGGCAACGATCAACATGACGGTGAAGGTCACCAGGAATTGCGTATCAGTGACGGCGAACGTCCAACGGGGCGGGACAAAGAAAAAGTCGAATGCGGCGACGCTGAGAACGGACGCAGTAATGGCGGGCCCGCGGCCGACGCGGGTGGCGATGGCGACGACCGCCAGGAGATAAATCATGATGATGTTGGAGAGCTCAAAGCGGCGGTGCATGGGCCACGCCACCACCGTGGCGGCGGCGACCGCGCACGCAGCTTTGGCATAGTCGGCCCATTTCACGGACTCGTGCGGACGGGCTGCGGCTGGCGCTTTGGGTTCATCTTCTCCGCCGCGAATGACGTAAATATCGATTTGTCCACTCTGTCGAATCAAGTCATCGACCACCGAACCGTGGACCAGTTCGCGCCAGCGCGACTGCTCGGGCTTGCCGATGATGATTTTTGTGATGTTGCGCGTCCTCGCAAAGGCGATGAGCTCTTCGGCCACCTTTTGGCCTGAGAGCGTGACCGTGTCGCCTCCCAGTTGCTCTGCAAGGCGAAGGGTTTGCGTCGTGCGATCGAGATCCTGTTGCGAACGGCTCGCGCCGTCGGGTGTTTCGACATACGCGGCGACCCAGGGCGCTTTCAAGCCGGCCGAAAGTCGTCGGGCGGCGCGGACGAGCTTGGCGGAAAGCGGACTGGAACTGACGCAAACGAGAATTCGTTCGGTCGCGGCCCAGGTCGTGTTGACCGAGTTGTCGCGCCGGAAATCCTGCATCTGGGCATCAACGCGTTCGGCGGTTTTTCGCAGCGCCAGCTCGCGAAGAGCAAGAAGGTTTCCCTTATTGAAGAAGCTGCGCACAGCGCGTTCAGCGATGTCAGGACGATAGATTTTGCCCTCGCGCAGCCGCTCCATCAGCTCCTCGGGCGACGTATCCACCAGCTCCACTTCGTCGGCCTCGTCCAGAACTGAGTCGGGGAGCGTTTCGCGCACGTTGATGGTTGTGATTCGCTCGACGATGTCATTGAGGCTTTCCAGGTGTTGAACATTGAGCGTGGTGTAGACGTCAATGCCGGCGTCGAGCAGCTCCAACACATCCTGCCAGCGTTTCTGGTGCCGCAGGCCTGCCGCATTGGTGTGGGCAAGCTCGTCCACCAGAACCAACTCCGGATGGCGGGCCAGCGCAGCGTCCAGATCAAATTCCTTCAGTGTTGCACCGCGATAAGCGACGAGCTTGTAGGGAAGGATGTCCATCCCCAGCAGGATCGCTTCGGTTTCCGGCCGGATGTGTTGTTCGGCATACCCAACAAGGACCTGCACGCCTTCGGCAGCGCGTTTGCGCGCTTCCTCGAGCATCGCAAACGTCTTGCCGACGCCAGGTGCTGCGCCCAAAAACACCTTGAGTTTGCCGCGCTTGCGGCGGGCCTCCTCGTCTTTCACCTGTGCGAGGAGCAGATCGGGATCTGGACGTTGCTGGAGATCCATAAGAACGCCTTGACGTTAGCAGCCCCTGGCAAGAGCGGCGATTTTATTTGCTGTCGCGGTCGAGCGCGATGTTCAACTGGAGGACGTTGACGCGCGGCTCTCCCAGCACACCGAGCTGCCGGCTTTCCGTGCATTGCAAAACGTGTGTCCGAATGACTGCGTCGGTCGTATGCCGGGCGGCCGCTACGCGCGCGATCTGGTATTCCGCGGCGGCGGGGCTGATGTGGGGGTCCAGGCCGCTTGCGGAAGCGGTGACGAGGTCGATGGGAATCGGGCGTGTGTTGGCCGGATCGACTGCCTTGAGGGCATCGACACGCGCTTTGACCGCATCGGTCCACGCGGAATTGGTCGGCGAAAGATTGGACCCCGAAGAGTTGGCGGCATTGTACGGCAGTGGCTTGCCATCGCCGTCGACGGTCGCGGAAAGACGGCTCCAGAAGTAGCGCGGATCGTCAAACGGCTGGCCGATGAGGCTTGAGCCTGCGTCGCCCGCGAGCAGGCTTCCGGCGGATTGCGTGGGGAAAGCGACTCTGGCAATTACCGTGACAACAAATGGATAAGCCGCGCCGGTGATCAGGGTGAGGAGCAGAAACATGAGCACGGCGGGACGTAGTTGCTGACGCATGGGATTTTCCTTGTCTGTAATACTATGAAATCAGGCCAGATGCAGGGCGACCAGCAGCAGGTCGATCAGTTTGATGCCAAAGAACGGGACGATCAGCCCGCCAACGCCGTAGATGAACAGGTTGTTGCGAAGCAGCGCCGAGGCGGCGATAGGACGATACTTGACGCCGCGCAGCGCCAGGGGAATCAGGAAGATGATGATCAAGGCGTTGAAGATGACTGACGAGAGAATCGCGCTGGCGGGCGTATGCAGACGCATGATGTTGAGCTTGTCGAGGATCGGATAGGTGGTGGCAAACGCCGCGGGGATGATCGCGAAATATTTGCTGACGTCGTTGGCAATGGAGAACGTGGTGAGTGCGCCGCGCGTCATCAGCAACTGCTTTCCGGTTTCCACGATCTCGATGAGTTTGGTGGGATTGGAATCGAGGTCCACCATATTTCCGGCCTCTTTGGCTGCCTGGGTCCCGGTGTTCATGGCGACGGCGACATCGGCCTGCGCCAGAGCGGGAGCGTCGTTGGTGCCGTCGCCGGTCATGGCGACGAGCCGGCCTCCCGACTGGTAGTCGCGGATCAACTGCAGTTTGGCTTCCGGGGTCGCCTGTGCGAGAAAGTCGTCCACGCCTGCTTCGGCGGCGATTGCGGCGGCGGTGAGCGGATTGTCGCCGGTAATCATCACCGTCTTGATGCCGATGCGTCGAAGCTCGGCAAAGCGTTCCTTGATCCCGCCTTTGACGATGTCCTTGAGTTCGATGGTTCCCAGAACCCTTGCGCCCTCAGCGACGACCAGCGGGGTTCCGCCGGCCTTGCTGATCTCTTCCACCGTCGTGCTGACCTGAAGCGGAAAGCGGCCTCCCATGAGCTGGACATGAGATTCGATGGCCGCCGCGGCGCCTTTGAGGATTTGGCGGTGGTCGAAGCTGACGCCACTCGTGCGCGTCTGCGCCGTGAACGGGACAAAATGGGCGTCGAGCTCGTGCAGGTTGCGTTCGCGAATGCCGTGCTTTTCCTTGGCGAGCACCACGACGCTGCGTCCTTCGGGCGTTTCGTCCGCAAGAGAGGCCAGCTGCGCGGCATCGGCCAATTCACGCTCGGCGACGTCCGGCGCTGGGTGGAAGCGCACCGCCTGGCGGTTGCCGAGGGTGATGGTGCCGGTCTTATCCAGCAGCAGGACATCGACGTCGCCGGCGGCCTCGACGGCGCGGCCGCTCATGGCGATCACGTTCGCCTGGATCATTCGATCCATCCCGGCAATCCCAATGGCGCTGAGCAGGCCGCCGATGGTGGTAGGAATGAGACAAACCAGAAGTGCGCAGAGGACGGTCACGGTCACCGGCGTGCCTTGACCGGCGGCCTGTACGCTATAGAGGCTGAAGGGCAGGAGGGTGACGGTGGCGAGCAGAAAAACGATGGTGAGCGCGGCGAGCAGAATGTTGAGGGCGATTTCGTTTGGCGTCTTTTGCCGCTTGGCGCCTTCAACCATGGCGATCATCCGGTCGAGAAAAGTTTCGCCGGGGTTCACGCTGATTCGCACGACGAGCCAATCGCTCAGGACACGGGTGCCGCCGGTGACGCTGGAGCGGTCGCCGCCGCTCTCGCGGATGACGGGAGCGCTTTCGCCGGTGATGGCGGATTCGTCTACGGATGCAACGCCATCGATGGCCTCGCCGTCCACTGGAACAGTATCGCCCGCCTCTACCAGCACGATGTCGCCTTTGCGCAGGATGGCGGCGGAAACCATGGTGTGTGCGGAGCGATCGGACGGATCACCAAGTTTCCTGGCGGGGGTGTCACGGCGAGCGCGCCTGAGCGTGTCCGCCTGCGCTTTTCCGCGGCCTTCAGCCATCGCTTCGGCGAAATTCGCGAAGAGGACCGTAAACCAGAGCCAGAGCGAAACCGCAAGGATGAAGCCGCGCGGCGCTTCGCCCCGGCCGCCCAGGGCGTGAAAGAACAGCAGCAGGGTAAGGATGCTGCCGACGAAGACCACGAACATCACCGGGTTCTTGATCTGGTTTTGGGGCGTGAGCTTCTTGAATGCGTCAACGATGGCGCGTTTCACAATTGCCGGCTCGAATAAACTACGTTGTTGGGCGTGGGATGTCATGTTTGAGTTTCAGGCGATATATCGCCTGCCTTTTTCTAATTCCTCAAAAGATCGTTGGCGATTTTCAGCGCATCAGATGCTCGACGATGGGTCCCAGTGCCAATGCCGGAATGAAGGTCAGGGCGCCAACGAGAACCACGATTGCCACCAGCATTGCCACGAACAAAGGTGTGTGCGTTGGAAGGGTGCCGGGTCCGACGGGCACGTGCTTTTTGGCCGCCAGGGATCCGGCGATCGCGAGCGTGGGAATAATGAGCCAGTAGCGGCTCGCGAGCATCAGCAGGCCGCCGGTGAGATTGTAGAAAACGTTGTTGGCGGAAAGCCCGGCAAACGCGCTGCCGTTGTTGTTGCCCATGCTGCTCATGGCGTAAAGAATTTCGCTGAAGCCGTGGGGACCGGGGTTGGTGAGGCGGGCGGATCCATCGGGGTTGAAGACGCCGCCCGGCGCGACGCAGGCGACTGCGGCGCCGATGAGGACGATGCAGGGCGGGATCAGGATGACAAGCGAGGCCATTTTCATCTCATAGGCCTCGATTTTTTTGCCCAGGTATTCTGGTGTTCGGCCGACCATGAGGCCGGCAACGAACACGGCGATGATCGCAAACACCAGCATGCCGTAGAGGCCGGACCCGACGCCACCGAAGACGACCTCGCCAAGCTGGATCAGCCACATGGGAATCAGGCCGCCCAGCGGTGTGAATGAGTCGTGCATGGAGTTGACCGAGCCGTTGGAGGCGGCGGTGGTAGCGCAAGCCCAGATGGCGGAACTGGCGATTCCAAAACGGATTTCCTTGCCCTCGCTGCTGCCGCCGGCCTGGGACGTCGACGCAGCCTGGTCGATGTTCATCGTCTGCAGATTTGGACTGGGGCGTTGTTCGGCGGCGGCACAGAGAAAGGTGAGCGGCACGAGGATGAGGGTCATGGCCGCCAGAACGGTCCAGCCCTGGCGGGTGTCATTCACCATTCGGCCAAACGTGTAGCACAGCGCCGCGGGAATGAGCAGGATCGCCAGCATCTCCAGGAAATTGCTGAGCGGCGTGGGGTTTTCAAAGGGGTGGGCGGAATTGACGTTGAAGAATCCGCCGCCGTTGGTCCCGAGCTGCTTAATGGCTTCCTGCGACGCGACCGGACCCAGGGCCAGTTGCTGGGTGTCGATGGTCTTGCCGGACGCATCTTTCATTGGCTGAAGCAGATGGACGCTTTGAGGACTGGCGAAGGTCTGCACAACCCCCTGTGAGACCAGGGCCACGGCGAGCACAAGCGACAGTGGAAGCAGGATGTAGAGGACCGAACGGGTAAGGTCGACCCAGAAATTGCCAACCGTGGTGGCGGAGCGGCGGGCAAGCCCGCGGATCAGTGCGATAAGGACGGCCATGCCAGTCGCCGCGGATACAAAGTTCTGGACGGTCAGGGCCAGCATCTGCGTGAGATAGGTCATGGTCGTTTCGCCGGCGTAACTCTGCCAGTTGGTGTTGGTGGCGAAGCTCACGGCGGTGTTGAAGGACGAGTGTGTGGCGACGGCGGCGAGATGATCCGGGTTGAGCGGAAGAAGGTGTTGAAGCCGCTGCACCCCATAAACCGCCAGTATCCCCAGCAGGTTGAACAGAAGGACTGCGATGGTGTAGGTCTTCCACCCCATTTCCTCGTTGGCTGAAACGCCGCACACGCAATAAATGACACGCTCAAGCCAGCCCAAAATGCGATCGAGGAGGATGGATTTCCCTTCATAGACGCGCGCCATGTACAGCCCGAGCGGCTTGACGAGCAGGAGGAGCACAAGGAAGAAGAGCGTTATCTGGACGATTACATTGGCAGGCATGGTCTTTACCTCTGTTATCTAAGTGCTGACCCCTCGGCGGCGGCGGGCTGGACGTCGAGCGAGAACGTGATTTTGCTTCGGCCAAACGTGAGCAGCTCGTAAATACGCCGCATGTTCTGTTGTGCCGGCAGATAGGTGCGGTCGGCTCGGATGGCTTTGCCGTACCATCGGCGCGCGAGCCGCCATTCGCGGCGGAGCTCGTGGGTGGCGCCGCGGAGATTTGCATAGGCTGGGCAGCGTTTTGCATCGGCCCAGACAAGATCTATCTCCGCCAGAGCCTCGGATGCGCCTGCATGGTCGGCACGGAGGACTGCCTCTCGGACGCGGTGGAGCGTTCGCAGGCACGATGCCGGGATCTTGCGGGCGGGCTTGGGGCCCACAGCGCGGGCGACTTTTTGCGCGACATGCCTCAGCCAGGCGAAGAGGGGAAGAGGGTCGGGGTCACACGGGTCAAATAGATTGGTGATGCGGTTCATGAGAATTTCTCCGGCTTGAGCAGGGCCACGGTGAGGTAGACCAGCAGCAAAAAGGCGACAGCGCCTGCAATCCAGTAGAGGAGTGTCATGGGACGTTCCTTCGATTGATTCGTTAGAGGTTTTCGCAGAGCCGGACGAGGCCGTAGGATGCTGCGAAGAAGACGATCACGACTGCGAGATAGAACAGGTCCATGGGTGAATTCCTTGATTGAGGAATTGTTGCCACGGTTAAAATCAAGCCGCTGTTAAAACTGGGAGGCGGGAGATCAAGAAATAATCAGGATTGAGAACAAGCGGCGTGAGCTTGTGAAATCCGTCACAACCGCTCTTGCAAAGCAAAACCCGCGTTCATATCCTTCCCCCTTCGTCGGTTTGGCAGAATCCCCGGTAGGGGGGTATGCGGGCCGAGACATTTTGAATTTACGCAACGATGGCCGCGTTCTCACATTCAGATCTTACCCTGGTCTTGCCACTCGCCGCGGGCGTTGGCAGTGGTCTGGCGATTCTTGTCCTGTGCGTTGTGGCGGGGATCGGGACGGTTCTCCTTCTGCCCGGGAAACGGGAGCGGTCGTTTCGCAGCATCGGCGGCGCGCTGGTGTTGATGGCGGGCCTCATTGGGATGGCTTTGATCGCTAAAATTGCCGCAAATTACACGTCGGGCGATGCTTATTTCTGGATTTTCTCGTTTATCGCCGTGGTCTGTTCGATTCGGGTGATCACGCACCCAAAGCCGGTGTATTCGGCCCTTTATTTTGTGCTGACGGTGCTGGCGACTTCGGGATTGTTCGTGCTGTTGTGGGCGGAATTCATGGCGGCGGCGCTCGTGCTGATTTATGCCGGCGCTATTCTGATCACGTATGTGTTCGTCATCATGCTCGCGGCACAGGCCCATACGGGCGTGACGGGTGAAATTGGCGGGGCCGACTACGACGAAACCAGCCGCGAACCGATGAAGGGCGCGGTGGTTGGATTTGCGGTCATGGGCGTGCTGTTGTTTGTCATCTTCGACAAAATGCAGGGGATGAATCCGATTGAAGTGGCGGCCGCGGAGCAACCCGCCATGCCGATCGGGACGGAAGAAACGACGCCCGCGACTGAAGCGTTTGTGGTGACGCCGGATGTTCCGAAGCATGAACATGTAATTGAAATCACTCTGACGCCGCCGGCCACGAAGCCCAGCACGCAAAAGGCTCAGGAGCATGGCCCGGCCACGGTTCCGGCCACCGCGCCTGCCACCCAGCCTGCGACTGTTCCCACAACGCGAGCGGCGACGCAGTCGACCACCGCCCCAACCAGCGGACCGGCGACCCTTCCAGCCACGCAAGCGGCAGCTTCCACCCAGCCGGTATTGCTGGCCGATGTTCCGGTGACGCAGAAGTTTCCGAATCTGGTGGAGGTCCCGGCCACGCTACCCGCGACTTCTCCCGCCACCCAGGCCGCTACGCAACACGTAATTGCGACCACGTCACCCAGCACAGCTCCAGCGACCATCGCGGTGGTCACCACTCAGCCGACAACCAACGCTGCCGTGGCCGTTGTATCGCCTAAGAAGTCCGTCGTTTCCCAGCCTGCGGAAGGGGACGATGCCAACGGCACGGTGCGTGGAATTGGGGCTTACCTATTCTCGAAACAAGTGATTAACCTTGAAGTGGCCGGTCTGATCCTGACGCTCGCGATGGTTGGCGCAATTGTAATTGCCAGCAAGCGCGTGCACAGCGAAGTGCCGGTGGTTCATGAAGAGTTGACCGGGCCGGCGACGCCGGTGAATGATGATCCGCACAGCATTCCGGTGTACGGAACCGACAATCCGGCGGCCAAGGCGTTTCCAGAGAACTGAGCGAAAGATTCGCGACTTATGGGATTTGATAATCCACATCTTCAACGCTACCTCGCGATCGGCGCGATCATGTTCGTGATCGGGCTGATCGGATTTATTACCCGGCGCAATCTGATCGTGCTGTTCCTGTGCACCGAGCTGATGTTTCAGGGTGTGACGATCAACCTGATTGCTTTTGGACGTTACCAGGGGAATCTGGCGGGTCAGGCATTTGTGATTTTTGTGCTGGTCATCGCGGCGGCCGAGGCTTCTTTGGCGCTGGCGCTGGTGGTGTTGTTGTTCCGTCGTCGAAATACTTTGGACGCCGATGCATGGCGCGAGTTGAGGGGATAAGAGCATCTCATGCACGACCTGTTCGCGGTAAAATACTCTTTCCTCATCCCGCTGCTGCCTTTGATCGGCGCGGCCATTTCCGGCTTCTTCGGGGCCAAGTGGCTGAAGCAGCAGTCGCATTGGCCGATCTGGCTCGGTGTGGGCGCCAGCGCCGTCATTTCATTGACCCTGTTGTTTGGAATGCTCGGGATAAAAGAGGGGCCGGAAGCTGAGCATGGGAAAACGGCTCAGGTTGAGGCGCATCCGGCGCCGACGCCGCTGTATGAGTCGGTGAAGTGGTTTAGCTGGATCACTGTTGGCGACAGCAAGAGCAAGCTTGGGGCATTTGATGTTGAAGCCGGGGCGCTGATTGATCCGCTGACGGCGGTCATGCTCTGCGTCGTGACCTGCATCGGTTTCCTGATTACCGTTTTCGCAAAAGGGTATATGAAGGGCGAGGAGGGGTATTTCCGCTTCTTCGCGTATCTGGGCTTGTTCATTTTTTCCATGACCTGCCTGGTCATGGGCAATAACTTTTTAATGCTCTATCTCGGGTGGGAGGGCGTGGGCCTCTGCTCGTATCTGCTCATTGGCTACTATTACGAAAAGCCTGCCGCGGCCGCTGCGGCGAAAAAGGCGTTTATCGTCAATCGCGTTGGCGACTTTGGGTTTGCGCTGGGAATCATGTTGAGCTTCC
>JBBRHH010000002.1:0-35838 GCA_038222915.1 Tepidisphaerales bacterium | reverse complement strand
AAAACAATCCCCGTTTTCTCCTCCCCTGCGTCGCTCCGTCGCTTCGTCCCTGCGTCGCTTCCTCCCCAGGGTTTCCTCACCCTCCCCCCCTTCAAAGTCCGATAACTCACAAGACATGCTCGACCAACTAGTCCATGCCCTGGTGGAATCCAAGAACGAGGCGGCCGACGATACCCTTCTCGAAGCCCTTCGCCTCGGCAACGACTCGGAAAAGAATCTCGTCCTCGCCGCTCTCCTCCGCCGCGAAACCACCACCGGCCTCTCCGGCGTTGTCGCTCAATACGACGATCTCCCCGAGCACCTCCAGCAACAGATCCTCGCCAGCATCAAACTCTTCCACCCCGCCCTCCGCGAGTGCGGCCGCAGCGCCGACACCCACCGCCGGCTCGCCGCCATGAAACTCATCGCCCTTGGCCGGCAGGGCAAGCTCACCTACGTCCTCTCCGACTCCCTGCACAGCACCGACGAAACACTCTCCAAAGGAGCGGTCGAATCCCTCGTTGCCCTCGCACGCTGGGCCGCCACCGAATCCCGTCGCTTGCAGAGGGGTTTAACAGGCAGCGTTCAGGCAGCGGGAATCCTCTCGCCTGAATCCCAGGCCCTTAACCCTGAATCGTCCTACCAGGAACTCATCGAGCAGCGCCCCGACATCGAACAATCCGTCGCCCGCGCCCTCGACGTCCACCGCGGTACCCACAGCCCCGAGATCCTCCGTGCCGCACTCCTCCTGGCCGACTGGATCGGCTCCAAGACCTTCGGCATCCTCCAGACCGCACGCCACGGCGGCCAAGGGCCCATGGTCCGCCGCCTCCAGCAGGCCCCGGAATCCGAACACGTCGAGGCCTTTCTCCTGGGCGCCTCCCACGGCGGCCTCCGCTCCCATTTCGGCGTCATCATGGGCCACATCGAAGAGGCCCCGGTACTCGACGCGCTGCTCCGCAAAACACACTGGCTCAAAGACAATCACCTTCAGCTCTGCATGCATCAGGTCAATCGCGGCGTCTGGCTCGGCGACACCGAGCTTCCCCGCGATCTGCAGCGCCGCGATCCGGTCGACGCCGGCAAGATCGGCGAATGGATCGCCGCCACCGGCGTTCACGATGTGGTCCAGGACGAGCGCATGGAAATCCTCCGCGCCCACGCCGCCACCAGCTTCGAAGCCCGCGTCCGTCTTCTGCGCATCGCACTCCGCCGCCCGCGCGGCGCATCGGTCTCCCTCCTCCGCGCTTTCCTCGCCGATCCCGACGAGCGCCTCATCCGCATGGCCGCCCGCGACATCGTCCGCCGCCGCCCGCCCGAATTCGAAAGCATGCTCATGCAGTTGATGACCAGCGCGCCCCTCTCGGTGCGCCGCGTGATCAGCCGCTCGGTCGGCCAGGTTGGCTTCGAAAATTTCTGGGGCCGCTACGACCGCATGGAGCGCACCACCCGTAAGGCCGCCGGCAAGGCGATGCTCAAGATTCTCCCCGACGGCATCCAGCGACTGAGCCGCCGCCTCAGCACCGGCCCCATCCAGCAGCAGATCAAGGCCATCCAGATCGCCCAGGAGCTCGGGGTGATCGAAGGCGTCGCCCCGGTCCTCCAGCAGTTGTGCAACGACCCCAACCCCAAGCTCCGCAGCAAGGCCGTCGCCGCCCTCGGCGAGGCCGGCGCGGTTCCCACCCAGGTCCTCATGGACAAGATCCTCAACGACACCGACCCGCGTGTCCGCGCCAACGCCATCGAAGTCGTCGAAAGCAAGCAGCGCTCCGAATACCTCCCCGTCCTCATGCAGCGCGCCCGCAACGCCCAGAACCGCGAACGCGCCAACGCCATCAAGGCCATCCACCGCATGAAAGTCGGCAACATCTCCAGCCAGCTCTCGACCATGCTCATCGACGACCGCCCCGAGCATCGCATCTCCGCCCTCTGGACCCTCAAGCAGATCGGCTGGTGGAAGCTCATCAACGAAGTAGGCCGCCTCGCCAAGGGCGATCCCAACCTCAAGGTTCGCCGCTACGCGCTCACGCTTCTGAAAGACGTCTCCGACATGCTCAAGCAGAAAAAGGCCAGCTAGATCCCCAAACCTTAAACCAAAAAAAATGTTCCTAGCCGAAACCAAAATCGAGGACGTCTTCAAGAGCACGGGCGACAGCCTCAACGACTCGGCCGACACCGGCAAGATGCTCGCCTTCCTCCTCGCCATCGCCTGCCTGGTCATCATCCTCACCATCTTCAGCCGCCGCCAAAAGCGGGAAACCTCGCCCAAATCACTCAACCACCAGGGCAAGCTCCTCCGCGAAATGGTCCGTAAGCTTCCATTGCGATCCAATGAAATCAAACAATTGAAGCTCCTCGCCGAGCAGGCCGACTGCACCAGCCCCCTGGTCATGCTGCTGTGCCCCTCCCTCCTCGCCAAAACACTGCAGGAAAGATCGTCGCGGATAGACCGGCGCATCGTGGGTCGCATCGCCAGAAAAATGGGAATGCTCGAAAAGAAATAGACGCGAGAAGTCAACGAAAAACGGCGGACCCGAAGGTCCGCCGTTTCAGCGAGTTTCAGATGTCAAACAATCGATCAGTTGCCCGACCGCTTGGCCATTTCGAAGTAGCCGATGTACGTCAGGAACCGGTTCTGATTCAGAATCGGAATCTGATAGTCATGGGCAAACTGCCGCACGGTGTCATAGTCCGTAATCGCCGCCTTGGCCTTGTCCAGCATGTCGCGCTGAACCGCGTTGGTCGTGGCCGGGTCGATGCCCTTGGGCATCTCGGGCTCCTTGCCCATCACGATAAAGTCGGTGTTAATGTTCGGCTTGTCGCCGTCGGTGATCGCCCCGCCCCAGCGCACCACCAGTTGTTTCAACACCGCCGCGCCCGCCGTCCCAAGCCGGCCGCTCTGGCTCAAATCAAAGCCCGCACCCGGATAGATCAGGAAGTTGAACTTGGTGTTCTTGTCATAAACCAAATTGGCGATCATGTCGCCCTGGGCGATCTGCATGCCCGCGGTCGTCGCCAGGATCCGGCATTCGCTGCTGTTCTGCCCGACGTTGATGACCTCAATCGAACCCTTCCCCTTGGGCAGCGCGTCTTCATTCCCGATATCCACCTTCGGCACGCCATCATTCGCGTCATACACTTCGAAGGTCAAACCCTGGCTGATCTGATCGCCCTTACCGAGATTGATGTAGATCGTGCTGCCGCCGGTGACCTTGGTGATGAACCCATCCGGCTGGCGAAGCAGCGCCTCGCGCGTGTCCAGACGGAAGTGGCCCAGACGCTCCTGCAGCTTCTTGATCGTGCCCGCCAACCCGGATATCTCCGTCGCCTTAGCGGTCAGCTGAACAGTCATTCCATTGATCTGCTCCTGCAGCTTCGCGACCTGATCGGCGCTGTTCTTGTCGTGCTCTTCCAGAGTCTTGGTCTGAGCATCCTGGAAAGTCTTGTATTGTTCGTTGGATGTCGTCAGCGCCTGCAGCGCCGCCGCCACGTCCTTGTCACGCTTGGCCAACTCGGCTTCATGCGCCGTCTTCACTGCAGTCGCGGCCTCCTGTGCCGCCACCAGTTCCTTCTTGATATCGTTCACCTGGTCCTGTTTGCGCACCAGATCGGAAGACAGCGTATCGATCGCAGTCGCCAGATCGTTGGTCGCATCCACCTTCGACCCCACCGCCGTTGCTCGCTTGGTGGCGAGCAACATCGAGTCGTCGGCCGCCTTCAGCGCCGCCTGCAAGTCGGTCGGCTTGTTCGCCAGCCGCGTCGCCAGCTTCTCCGCGTCCCGCTGCATCAACGTGAGCACGCTGGACTTTGTGCTGTCACTGCTCTGCTTGTCCTTGTACATCCGGAACGTGTCGGTATCGAGATCGCCCGAAGTAACGATCGCACCATTCCTGCCGTTGCCTTCATACTTGTCGATCTTGGCAACGTACTCCTGATGTTCCTTCTCATGTTGGATGTGTTCGTAAACCCAACCGCCGATTCCCGCAAAGGATGCGACGACAAAGATGACCAGCGCAGTGATGAGTCCAGCGCGTGATCCCGTCTGGTTGACTGGGGGCATTGAAGAACCTCCGGTGTGAAAACAGGGGTGCGAATCTTGTTGGCCGGGCGACAATTTACCGTCGAGCGACCCTGCGGGTCAAGAAATATACGGAATCCTTGCCCGCATCGCCGGGTTGCGCGATGATCGAGGCGAAATGAACCCGCAACCCGTCCGCAAAGCAGTCATCCCCGCCGCCGGTTTTGGCACCCGCATGCTCCCGGCCGCCAAGGCGGTTCCCAAGGAACTTCTGCCCATTGTGGACCGCCCGACCATTCAATATGTAGTGGAAGAAGCCGCGATTGGGGGCTGCGACGACATCCTGTTGATTACCGCGCGCGACAAGCGCGCCATCGAAGACCACTTCGACCGCAGCCCGGAGTTGGAGGAGCGACTGAAGGCGGGCGGCAAGGAGAATCTCCTGGCGTCCATCAACGCCCTGGCCGAGAAGGTCAAGATCCACGCCGTCCGCCAGCCCGAACAGCGCGGCCTGGGTGACGCCGTCGCCCAGGCGCGCCAGCATGTTGGCGACCAACCGTTCCTCTGCATGCTGGGTGACGCGATCTTCACCGGCGACCCCGTCCCCGCGCAGGAGTTGATCCAGGCTTACGCACGCCTTGGGGCATCTGTTATCGGACTGGAAGAAGTCCCGCTGGAAAAAGTCAGCCGGTATGGCATCGTCGGCGGCGACGTGATCGGCCCCGGCCTGCTCAAACTCAACACGCTGGTCGAGAAACCCGACCCCGCTTCCGCGCCCAGCCGGTTCGCCATCGCAGCGCGCTATGTGCTTACGCCCGCCATCTTCGAGTGCCTCGAGCAAACGTCGCGCGGCGCAGGCGGTGAGATTCAACTTACCGATGCGGTGCGTCTGCTGCTCGAGAAAGAAAATGTGTACGGCGTTGTCCTGAGTGCCACGCGCCACGACATTGGGAATCCGCTCGACTGGCTGAAGACCAATCTCGTCTACGCCGCGCGCGACCCGCGCCTGTGGAGCCAGATCGCGCCGCTGCTTTCGTCGCTGTTGAAGTGACCGCGATCACTCGCGCGGGCGCAAATGTGCGATCCGGTTTCAAAACTTTCTCTTCACGATTTCGCAATTAGTATATTGACGATCCGCATTCGCGCGTTATCTTCTGTTGTATCTGAATGATCTTTCTGTCGGACCGTAGGTGGTGGCTCCCCTTCGGTCCGACTCTTTTTTGATCTTCAAGACGCGGACGGGGTGGTGCATGCGACGAGCGATTGGTTTTTTCTCCCTCATGCTTTTCTGGTCGGGCGGCTGCACATCCATCGCCGATCGCTTTTTGATTCCACCAAAATTCCCAGCACGCGCCGAGCGCTTCATCACCGTGCGCGATGAACTGGCGGGCCGGTGCGGCGATCGTTTTCGCACGTTCACCTACACGGGCGAAAATGATCTGAAGCTCAGCGCCCTGATGCTTCTGCCACAGGATCGTCCGCCGCGTGGAGTGCTTGTTTTTCTGCACGGACTGGGTGATCAGAAGGAAGCGATGCTCAGCTTCACCGAGGCCTATGCGAGCCACGGATACGTTGCCGTCGCGCCTGATCTTCGCGCGCATGGCCAAAGCGCCGGCCGATACACGAGCTTTGGATTCTTCGAAAAGAAAGATCTGGTCCGCCTGCTGGATGCGTTGAGCAAACAGAACATCGACGTCAGCCGTGTCGGCGTTCTGGGCGGCAGCCTGGGCGCGGCGACAGCGCTGCAATGGGCCGGCATCGATCCACGCGTGAAGGCCGTCATTGCGGTTGCGCCTTTCGCGGAACTTCGCACGGAAGCAAAGTGGATCTACAGCCAGGCCGACCTTTCGGGCGCGAAGGTCGCGCTCATCGAATCGGCGGTTGAATGGGAGGGTCACTTTCACATCGACGATGTTTCCCCGCTGGCCGCGGTCCGGAAGATGACGACGCCGATCTACTTTATCCGTGGGGATGAGGACGACATTATTCCGCCATCTGAATGCGATCGTCTGTATGACGCTGCGCGTGGGCCGGCGGTGATTCAACGGGTGAAAGATGCGTCACACCTCGACATCGTGCAGGCGGCCGGGCCTGTTTTTGAAGCCCGGGCGATCGAATGGATGAATACTTACGTTGCCCGTGCACCCGTTGAAAATCGTCCTCCGACATTCGTACGCGGATTGCCGCATCGCAATTTCCCCGGCCAGGCCATCGACAGCGCTGGGGATCTGTCGATGTCCAAATCGCCGCCGATTCTCAAACCGCAATCGGCGCCTTGATGGCTGGATGCGGGTCGTATTCCTCAATCGCGATGTCGTCGTACTTGAAGTCGAACAACGATTTCACGTTCGGATTCAGTTTCAAGCGCGGAAGCTGGCGTGGCTGGCGGGTTAACTGCTCGCGGGCCTGATCGAGATGATTCAAGTAAAGGTGCGCATCGCCGAGCGTGTGCACGAACTCGCCGGCCTCAAGGCCGCTGACTTGCGCGATCATCTGGGTAAAGAGGGCATAGGATGCGATGTTGAACGGCACTCCCAGGAAGGTGTCCGCGCTGCGCTGGTACAACTGGCAGGACAATTTTCCATCCGCGACGTAAAACTGAAACAGCAGGTGGCAGGGGGGTAGCGCCATTTTCTCGACATCCGCCACATTCCAGGCGCTGACAATCAATCGGCGCGAATCCGGATTCTTTTTGATCTGTTCCAGCACCGCGGAGAGTTGATCGAATGTCTTCCCATCCGGCCCGGCCCACGACCGCCACTGCTTGCCATACACGGGCCCGAGCTCTCCATTTGCGTCCGCCCATTCATCCCAGATCGTCACCTTGTTCTCACGGAGATAGCCTATGTTGGTTTCGCCGCGAATGAACCAGAGCAGCTCGTGAATGATGGATCGGGTATGCAGCTTTTTGGTCGTCAGCAGCGGAAAACCGGCCGATAGATCGAAACGCATCTGATGTCCAAAAATGCTCAGCGTGCCGGTGCCGGTCCGGTCGGATTTTCGATGGCCCTTCTCGAGAATCAGGCGAAGAAGATCGAGATACTGCTGCATCGCCAAAGTGTAACGGAATTGATTCGTTGAGCCATTGATTCATTGGTTCATTGAAAGAACAATCGTTTTTAATGCGCGTTCTGTTCGACGTCACCCATCCTGCCCAGGTGCACTTCTTCAAGGAGTTGATCTGGAAACTTCAGCGTGAAGGCCACGAGACGCTGGTGGCGACGCGCGAGAAAGATGTTGCTGTGCCGTTGCTGGCGGGCCTGAAGATTCCGTATCGATGTCTGACGCGCAAGGGTGACGGAATGATCGGGATGGGGCGCGAACTCCTGGCGCGTTATGTGGGCATTCTCAACCTCGCCCGCCAATTTCGCCCGCATGTGATGTTGGCGCAGACTGGTGTATCGATTGGCCTCGTTGGCGCTTTGCTTCACATCCCGCGTCTGGTTCTTGAAGAAGCAGAGCATGCGAAGCTCCAGCAGATGCTCGGTCTTCCTTTCGCGACCAGGATCTTTACCGGGATTGGCTACACCAAGTCCTTTGGCCCGCGGCAGGTTCACTTCCGCGGCGTGTGGGTGCAGTCTTATCTTCATCCCAACTATTACCGCCCCAGCACCAAGCCGCTGATCGACGCCGGCATCGATCCCAGCCAGCCGTACATTGTGCTTCGTACCGTCTCCTGGTCCGCGGCCCACGACCGTGGCCTGCGCGGGCTTACCGAGGCCCAGTTGCACGATGTCGTCCATCGGCTCCAACGATTCGGACGGGTGGTTATCTCCGCGGAGGGAGAACTGCCCGCGTCACTGCGCGAGCTTCGCAATCCTGTCGCGGTCCACCACGTTCACGACTTGCTGGCCCACGCGAAACTTTACATTGGGGAAGGCGGGACGATGGCCGCCGAAGCCGCGGTGCTGGGAACACCTGCGGTCTTTTGTAACCACCTACGCGTCGGTTACCTGGTGGCGCTGGAAAAGGACTTTGGCCTGGCCTTCAATACCAATTCACTTCTTGAAGGCCTGCCCGTCGCCGAATCACTGTTAGCGCGGCCCCATTTGGCTGAAGAGTGGCGAACCAAGCATGAGCGGCTCATGGAACAAACCGAAGACATCACAGAATTCATGCACAACCTGATCGTGCAATCCATTCCGGCAAGCGCCCTACGTCCCGCGCCTCTCCGCGAGAAACTCTAGCACCGACTCGTTTGGCGCAACGAAGCCAATCTGCTGGCCGCGGTCGTAGAGAAGCATGTGAGTTGCCGGTTCCTCTGCGCCGCCCAGATTGGCGCGATGGTTGTGTTTGAAGTAGGCGCCAATGGGGGCAACCACTTTCGTCCAGACCTCCCAGGCACCTTCGCCCAGTCCCTCGTTGGTGCCGTCATTCCATGCGACATCGTCATCGGCATCATCCCACCAGAACGCCACCCAGCGCGATTTGCCGGTATATCCCAAATCGCGTGCGAACGCGGCGGGGTAGACGCCGCGCACCGCCATGAAGTCCATCGGCATTACAGTCGTTTCTTCAGCCATGTCATTCTTCCTGCTTGAGCCATCACCAGCCAAAGGACAACGACACGTTTCCATTGTGTCCAGTGAATCCAGTGCCGAGATCGGCCGAATACGCAACCCGCAGCGTAGTATTTTTGCTCAGAAAAAATCCAGCGCCGGCCCCGGGTGTCCAATAGTGATCGATCGCGCTGTCGCGCAGGAACTGGGTGTGGATGATGCTCGCGTCCAGCCACAGCGAACGACCGATGCTATACGCCACGGCCAGGCCGTTCTTCAGGACCTGCTGATCCACATCGTTCTTGAATTCGTAGCCGCCCGCTGAGATCTGGCTCCCATGATAGAACCCAATCTGGTTCACCAGTGAAAACGTCAGGTTGTTTGGCTGGCCTTCCGGGCCGCCCAAACCAATCTGGTACGACAACAAGCTGGTGATCCCGCCACCGTACATGATTCCGCCGGCCACCAGATCTTCCGACCCGGATGCAGCGATGACGCCCCATGGCGACACCTGCCAGGTAACTTCGCTTGCCCCTTCGCCGCTCAACTTCCCGCCCCAATTTTTCCGCAGTATTTGGAACGGCAATCCAAGTTGAAATCCGACGTCGAATATGTCGGAGCCATCCACATTGCGATATTGAAACGGGACCGTGAGCGAGATCGCGGCGCGACTTCCCAGCTTGAATCCGGTGCTCAGCGCCGCCTCGAAATAGTAGCCGCTGCCATCGTCGGTATCGAAAGACCCGCCATCAAAATCCAGGCGCAAGCCCGGGACGACTGAGTCCCCCTCGGCGCCAAACGGCGGCCTGCCATCGAATCCGAAACTGCGAAATGCCTGGTTGGAAAGCCATGCGGTCGTTGAGCGCGGATTGCCGTCGGAGACGGCCGTCAATGACAGGCGGTTCACCTTTTCCTGAAAGTCCGCCAGTTCCGCCGCGCCGTCTTTTTTCACAAAATCGCGAATCTGCTTGTTCACATCATCACGGTTCGCACCCGTAAAGGTGCGATTGAAACCCGTTGAGGGAATTCGCACGTTGACCGAAGTGCCGTCTGCGTTGGAAGTGAAAATCGCGGCGTTTTTGACGCCTGAATATTGGAGCGACGCGACGTAGGATTGACCGGCGAACGCCGCGAACTGATCCTCGGCTTTCACAAGACGATCTGTCAGGCTCACCAGATTCGTGCCCTGAACCGACCTGGCGATGGAAACGCCTGACGTTGTCCGCGCATCGATCTGTAGCTGATCGCTTGCGATGGCCGGCGATACCAGAAGTATCGGCAGCAACAACCACAGGCGTGTTCGTCTTCTCACGGGGTCTCCTTCGCGTCCTTGACGGGCAGTTTTCAGCTTGTGGAGAAGGTTTGTCAAGAAATCCGGGGGCGATTGATTTTCCTGTTTTGGCATGAGCTACAATACCGTTGCCATGATCGTAGTTCCCGACATCGGCACGTACGCGCTCAAGGGCGATATTCGTCCTGCCCGGGCTGCCGTCGTCCCGCGCGTGACGACTTCGGATGGGGCCGAGCATCGGCTCGACGATTGCGTGGCAGAATTCCTGAGAGCCGGGGGCAACCACGTCGTTCAGATCATCGGCGGAACGGGACAGGGTAAGTCGACGGCGATCCAGCATCTCGCCGCCGTTTTTGCGAATAGCCCGGGCTTGCGGTTGATTGATGATTCGCGCTTTCTGCCGGTGCTTTCATCCACGCGATGGATCATTGTTTGTACGTGCACCACCCTGGTGGCAGATCCACACGTCACCCCTCTTCAACTTGCCGCCTGGACCGATGATGATTTGATCGAGTATCTGCTGGCGCGCCACCGAGAGCGATGCACTTCGGTGATGAATCGTATCCTTCCGTGTGAAGACCGCGCGTTGCTAAAGGGAATCCCGGAACTTTGGACGCCGGTTCTCGACGCGATGGCCGTCGATGATGGGCTTCTTACTGTTGAGGCCGCCGTGCGGGTGGCGATCATTTCACGTTGCCCGTCGGCCAATGCACTACCACTATTGGGCAACGAAGTATTCTTCAAGAATTCCGAGGCGCGAGACCGCGTTCTGGGCCCATTTCTGCGTCACCGGCCGGTGCAACTCATGTTGGCCGCCAGGCAGGCGTTAGCGAGTCTTGTAGAAGATCCGGCTGATTTTCTTTCACGACGTCTGCCGCGCGATCTGATCGCTCAGATCGCGCGACAGTTGCGAACCCATTCCAATGGCCTGGTGGCGTTGAGTAACGCGCTGATATCCGACGACCGCAAAATCCAACCAATGGCCGCGAGCATTCAATTCGCAGTGAACGCCGGCTGGCAGCCCGACGAAGGCACGGTTCCGTCGCTTATAGGGGCGCAACTCCAGGGTGCCATCTGGCCGGGCATCCGTCTGGGCGGCGTGGAGATGCAGATGGTGAACCTCGCCCAGGCGAACCTGACGCATGCCGATCTGGACGGCGCAAAGGCGTATTCTGCAACGCTTACAGGCGCACTTCTTGAACGTGCCTGGCTTCGGGGTGCACTGCTCTCGGCGGCGGACCTTGCCGGCGCGAAGCTCGTCAAGGCCGATTGCAGCCGCGCGATTTTTTCAAAGGCAAATCTTGAACGCGCTGATCTGAGCGATGCGATTCTGGCCGAGGCGGACTTCGCGAGTGCAAACCTGACATCTGCCGTGCTCGCCGGCGCGCAAATGCACAAAGCTCAGCTCGAATTTGCCGATCTGAACGGCGCCGATCTCAGCGGCGCAGACCTCGAGCGTGCGTTTCTTCGGAATGTCGACCTGCGCAATACCCGTTGCGATGGCGCAAGCTTCCGGCGGGCGAGGCTTTTGCACTGCAATCTTTCCGGTCTCGTCTTGAATGCGCCCAATTTTGTCCGCGCCAGTCTCCGCCGCAGCGACCTGGGCGGTTCGACCATGCCAAAGGCACGCTTCCGAAAAGCTGACCTTCGCAACACGGGTCTGGCCAACATCGACTGGGAAGGCGCCGATCTTCGCGACGCCAATCTCCGCAACGCCAGTTTCCAGTTGGGCTCCTCCCGCAGTGGACTGGTCAACAGCGCAACTCCCAGCGAAGGCAGCCGGACCGGCTTCTATACCGACGAGTACGACGACAAGGGATTCAAACCCCCGGAACAGATCCGCAAGGCAAACCTCAGCCGGGCCAACTTGATCGGCGCGCGTGTGGAGGAGACGGATTTTTACCTTGTCGACCTGCGCGGAGCGAAATATACATCCGAACAGCGCCGGCACTTCGCGCGTTGCGGCGCGATTTTGGAATAGAAATTATGAGTAGTGAGTGTTAAGATAGAGGCACGTACGTACGATGTACTTACGGGGCAACGGGACTTTGGAGATTCGCCATGCTGGTCAAGAAGCTAACACGCCAAGGAAATTCGACCTGTCTGGTCATCGACCGCCAATTGATGGACCTCCTGGATATTGACCGCGACGCCGTGGTAAAAATCTCAGTGGAGGGGCGACGTCTGATCATGGAGCCCCTCGGGGATGATGAGCGCAAGACCAAATTCACCTCGATCGTAAAGCGGACTTCCCGGAAGAACGCGGAATTATTTAAGCGCCTAGCAAAGTAATGACGCAAGATCCCCTCTTTCTGACATTCGACGAAATTCTTGAGTTGCACGCCCATCAAGTCGCGGAGTTTGGTGGCGATGCGGCCATCCTCGATCTCGCAAAACTTGAATCCGCAATTGCGCAACCTGCTGCGCGATTCGCAGAGCAGTATCTTCATAACAGCCTGGCTTCCATGGCGTCGGCATACCTGTTTCACATTGTGCAAAACCATGCGTTTGCGGATGGAAACAAGCGGACCGGAATTCATGCGGCGATCGTGTTCCTCGAGCTCAATGGTTACTCCCTGGAAATACCGGTTGATGAGGCCGAGCAACTTGTGATGAAGGTAGCCACGGGCGTAGCCAGGAAACCGGAGATCACCAGCTTTTTTCAAAACCTGATGGACGACCAATATGGCACCTCCATCACAGGTTAAATCTGCAATACGCCCCTCACGGCGTGGATCTTTTCTCGAATCGTCGCATATGCGGCCACACGCACCAGCTTTGGATGCCTGGCCCACATTGCCCCGACCTGCCGGCCGCTTTCCACCGCTGCTGCGGAGTCTTCAAATCGGCAGGGGTTGGATTGACTCCCTTCATAGACACCCAAAGCCGCAGCCGTCTCCATCCAGATGACCGCATTGTAGCGTTCTAACTCCTGTTCCAGCGTCGTGTGGAGATCTTCCCAGTATGCCTCGGGCCCGTCTGGCCAATAGGCCGCGCCGTCAACGGTTCCGCGGTCCAGTAGCAACAACGATTTCCCTGAATGTTGTCTGAGCGCGTGGGCTTCGAGTTCAAGCTGCAACTGGTAGATCCTTCTCTGCACATCCCTTCTGCCGGCTACGTCCAGCAGATCCCAGCGGGTTCCAAGTCGCCGATAGACTTCGGTGGCGGCCTCCGGCACGGTGACGATTTCCATCGGAAACTCAGCCGCCAGCTGTGTGCAGATGGTTGTCTTGCCGGCTCCCGGGCCGCCGGTCAGCACGACGCGTTTCATTCGATTTTCCCTTGAAACTCAAGCTAAACCAACGGGGGACGGCCGAGACTTCGACGAATCATGGTGATCTGGCCGGTGTGCATGCTTGTATGAACGCTCATGAAATTGGCCGCCTCACCCAAGTTCCTGAACAGCGGATGCGGCGCGTCCAAGGGCGCGTCCAATTTCTCGCTGGAGGCTGCTTTCACGGTATCAATCAAATGATCGCGATGCTGGTTGAAGAGGGGGAGCAGCACGTTGACGTCGCCGAATTCACCCGCCATGGCCGCAGTTTGATCGCGGGCGAAGCGCGGTTCAAAGCCGTCCGGCAGTTCGGGAAGGGCACTGACAGCGAAGCGGCCGAGAAGACGCCTATCGGTCAATATGAGATGGCCGAGGATCCAGGCCGCGCAGTTCGCGGTGGAGCACGTGCGATGCATGTATTCATCCCCCTTCAGGTCCTCGGCGAAACGCGTCAACATCCGTTGCGACGTCCTGAGCGAATGGACGATGATCTCGATTGAGCTGGCCATCGAATCTCCAGTCTGGTTTTCAAGCAGCCTAACGGCGTTAAACGGGGCGGGCAACCGAGCCGGCCATGCGATGTAGAACCGTTGGAGAAACAGGATCGTAGTGCTCTATTCAGGGCGCTTGCTGTTGGCGTTGTACGACCTGCCCTGCTAGAGTGCCCTACCTTTTTTTAACAGGAGCAAGACTTGACGAAGCGAACCATCCGAATTGCCCTCATTGGGGCTGTGGCCCTGGTGACGGCTGTCCCCCTCATCGCCCAGCAGGGTGCAACGCCCGCCACCAAGCCTGCTGCGCCCACCACCGCGCCGGTCGATCCAGCCAAGGTTGTGCTGACTGTTGGCGATCAAAAGATCACTGCCGCCGACTTCAACGCGTTTATCGCCGATCTTCCTCCCCAGTATCAACAGATGGCGCAGGGTCCGGGCAAGCGCATGATCGCTGAGGACCTTGTGAAGCTGAAACTGATGGCCGCGGAAGCCAGGAAGCAGAGCATGGACAACGATCCAAAGGTCAAGCGCCAGCTGGGGCTGATGCAGGAGCAGGTGCTCGCCAGTGCGCTTCAGGAAAAGCTGTCCAAGAACGTAGATGACGCGGCCGAGAAGAAGTATTACGACGACCACAAGGCCGAGTATGAGACATTGACGGCGCGCCACATTCTGATCCGCACCCCTGGCTCGCGCGTTCCGCTGGGTCAAGGCAAGAAGGAGATGACCGAGGAACAGTCCAAGACCAAGGCCGACGACGTTCGCAAGCGTGTTGCCGGCGGCGAGGATTTTGCCATTGTCGCCAAGGCTGAGTCGGACGATGTCGGTTCGGGCGCGGAAGGCGGCAGCCTGGGCACGTTTGGTCACGGACAGATGGTCAAGGCATTCGATGACGCTGCCTTCGCGTTGAAGGACGGTGAGATCAGCCAGCCGATCAAGACGCAGTTTGGATATCACATCATCCAGGCACAGTCCCACAAGGCCAAGAGTTTTGAGGAGGCCAAGCAGGAGATCGAACGCAAGCTGGTTCCCGAGACTCTGGACAAGACGATTGACGGCCTGAAGAAGGCCAACAAGGTCGACCTTGACGAATCATTCTTCGGGCCCCCGGCGCCGCCGCAGTCCGGGTTCCCGGGCGGCGAGCCTGCCTTGCCGCAGTAGTTTGTCTTTCGACATTTGCACTTGATTCTTTGGCACGGGCGAGCATTGGTCTCGCCCGTGCCGTTTTGATTGGATCGTTCGCCAACTGGACGCGCACTCCGTCGCAAGCTACCTTCCGCGCCTCACTAGGAAGGAGCCATGTCCGATCTACATCTGCTTTCCCCCATTGGTTTTCGAGCTGCGGGCGTTTACACCGGAATCAAGCGACGTCACACCAACGATGTCGGCCTGCTCATCTGTGACAGTCCCGCTTCGGCCGCGGCGCTCTTCACTACCAACAAAGTCTTCGCCGCACCGGTGAAGATCGGACGGCAGCATGTGGCCAGCGGCAAGCTTCGTGGTGTTGTTCTCAACAGCGGCAACGCCAACGCCTGCACGGGTAAACAGGGCGAGAAGGACGCATTGCGGATGTGCGACCTGGCTGCCAAGGTCGCCAACGCCGGGCGTACGGATTTCCTTCCCTCTTCGACGGGCATCATTGGCCACCACCTTCCGATGGAGAAAGTCGAGCATGGGATTCTCGAAGCCTCCAAGAACCTGGGCAACAGCGCCGAGCATGCACTGGCGTTCAACGACGCGATCCTCACCACCGACACCAAGCGCAAGGTTGCGGCGGTTCAACTCAAGGTGGGGAAGAACCGCATTGTGCTTGCGGGCATCAGCAAAGGCGCCGGCATGATTGGTCCGCGCCTCGGGCCGCCTCAGGCAACGATGCTCGCGTACCTGACGACCGATGCGCAGGTTGCTCCGACTCTTCTGAAAAAGTTGATGCAGCAGGCCGCCGATCTGAGTTTCAACTCTGTCACCATTGACGATCACGCAAGCACCAACGACACCGCGCTGATCCTTGCCTCCGGAGCGAGCGGCGTCCGCATCACTTCACCGCGCGACACCAAACTGTTCGCGGATGCGCTCGTGGACGTTTGCGAATCGCTCGCCTACCAGATTGCCGCCGACGGTGAAGGGGCGACGAAAGTTATCTGCATCAAGGTGGATAAGGCGAAGAGTGATGCCGACGCCAAGGCCATCGCCCGTGCCATTGCCAACTCGCCGCTGGTGAAGTGTGCGATGAATGGGAACGACCCCAACTGGGGAAGAATTGTCTCGGCCGCCGGAATGGCTGGCGTTGCTTTCAA
The DNA here is from genome assembly GCA_038222915.1 of Tepidisphaerales bacterium. Lineage (GTDB taxonomy): Bacteria > Planctomycetota > Phycisphaerae > Tepidisphaerales > Tepidisphaeraceae > JBBRHH01. The sequence goes on along the minus strand of JBBRHH010000002.1, from coordinate 19,989 downwards.
TCCCGATAAATGCGCCTTAAAGCTGTCGGCCACGCCGGTTTTCCGAAAGGGAACTCCGGTCGCGTTCAATCCCAAATTGGTCAGCGAGTCGTTGAAGAGTCCGGAGGTGTGGGTCCACCTCACCTGCAACCTTGGCTCAGGCGCGGCCACCATCTGGACCTGTGACCTGTCGAAAGAATATGTGACGATCAACGCCGACTATCACACCTAACAGCCCGTGGCGACTGTCCGTCGAATCAACAGGAGCGGAACGATTCCGAGGATGGACAGTGTCGCCGGCTCCGGGACAACAGCCGAGGGACTGCCAATCACGCTGATCTCCGCATATCCGGTGTAGCCGTTCTCCGGCGAAGGGTCGAATGTGAAGCGCAGCGCCGCGACACCAGTTGCAAGAAAGGGCAGCGTGTCGTCGGTAAACGTCACGTCAATCGCGGACTGAACATTGCTGTCGATTGACGGATTGAAGTCCACGGCCTTCAGATCGATGAAGGTCGTGGGGTCGCCGATCAGCGAATACGCGACGGTATATTCCTGCTCGTCGCGCCCGCTGTCATTCCAGCCACCATACACGTCGATCTGCGACAAATCATAGCCGCCCGGACTTGTTCCGGTGTCGAGGGAGTATGTGACGAATGTGCCCGATCCACCGCCACCACCCGCCGTTGCGAATGCCGGGTGCGGCCCGTTGCCGCCGGTAAAAATGTCACCGAAACTTCCGTCCGTGAGCACCCCGAGCCCACCGCTGGTTTCCAGCGTGAAGGTTCCGCCCGACGCCGACGCCGCCATTCCCGCGATCAGGCTCGAAGGGCTGATCGTGTAAGTGGGCGTGAAGGTGTTGACACCATCGCCGGTCTGGTTGGTGGCTGAAAATTGCGGCGACCCGTACACGGAAGACGCAATAAACATAACGACGAGGAAACGCACCGGCCGGAACATCTTGGCCTCCAAATTCCTCCCTGCTTACCCTCTAGCGGGACTACGTATTGGTTCTCGACCGGTTCGCAAATATTCCATCGCGCAGTTACGGTGGAATAGGATTGGCCACGGGATCCCTTGAACAGATTTCCACAAGCGTGCGACAATGTCTAAACCAACAAGTTTGTCACGCCATGGCGCGAGTATTGCCCGCTGGATCTTCTGGATTGCCGGGGGCTATGGCGTGCCGATCATGATCGCAATGCTGGCCGCCCCCAGACTTTTTCTCCGCGGCACGCCGCTCTCACAACCGGAATACTACTATGGTTTCGTACTGGTCGTATTGGCCTGGCAGGTTGTGTTTTTCCTGATCGGAAGCGATCCAATTCGATATCGCCCGCTGATGCTCATCGCCGCACTCGGAGAAAAATTCGCATTCGTCATCGCGGTCATTGTTTTGATCGCGACCCATCGGATTGTCATCGACTGGGCTGGCGCTGCAGTCGTCGACGCCCTCCTCGGATGCGCATTCCTGATCGCATTCCGCCTGACCCGTTCGCCCTGACCGTTCGGCTAAGTCGCGGCAAATCTTCTCACCTGCTGTTGAACCAGCGCAGCCGAATACGCCCCGCCGAATCCATTGTCGATGTTCAACACGCTGACATTGGACGCGCAACTGTTCAGCATCCCCAGGAGCGCCGCCAGGCCGCCAAAGCTCGCTCCGTATCCAACGCTTGTCGGTACTGCAAAAACCGGGCATCCGACCAGCCCGCCGACAACGCTTGGCAGCGCGCCTTCCATGCCGGCAATGACGACGATCGCGCAACAGGACTGCAACGTCTCCAGATGAGACAAGAGGCGATGCAATCCACTGACGCCCACGTCACATATGCGGCTGAAGGGGATCTTCATAGAACGGAGTGTCATTTCTGCTTCTTCCAAAACGGGAAGATCGGCCGTCCCGGCGCACACCAAGCCAACCGACGGCCCCGCTAGGTTCGACTCTTTGCCAAGCTTTATCTTGCGAACAATGGCCGCTCGCCCAATCGGATTGATCTCGGACTCCGGAAAAGCAGTTGCCAGGGCCACCAGTTGATCTGCCGACGCCCGCGTGCAAAGCACCTCGGCCCCTTGTTCGGAGAGCCGCCGCGCAATTTCCACAACCTGCTCCACCGTCTTTCCCTGGCAGAAAATCACTTCTCCGTGCCCGCATCGCAATGCCCGATGGTGGTCCACGGTGGCAAACGACAATTGCTCAAAGGGCAGTCGCCGAAGTTGTTCGAGTGCTTCGTCGATTGGCAGCCCATTTTGTGCCACTGCTGTCAGCAAACTTCGCAATTGTTCCTTGTTCACAAGCCGATTGTAACGGCCAGATCGAACTTCCCTCACCCCCATTCCGCCGTTACAACATCCACATGCCCAAATCCAAAGAAGCCTGCTTCAAGGCGCTTCACGAATCCGGCGTAGTCGCCGTCATCCGAGCCAGTTCCAGTGAACATCTCGTCGAGATCGCCGCAGCGCTCATTGCCGGTGGGGTCATCGGTGTCGAAGTTACCATGAGCATCCCGAAAGCGATCGCGGGCATCGAACGCCTCGCTGATCGGTTCGGCGATCAGGCCGTCATCGGCGTTGGAACTGTCATTGACGCCGCCACCGCCCGCGACTCGATCGCTGCCGGCGCGGAGTTTGTTGTCTCGCCCAACTTCGATCCCGAGGTTGTCGCCACCACTCGGCGCTACGGAAAAATCAGCATTCCCGGTGCGTTCACCCCGACCGAAATCCTGCACGCCTGGACGGCCGGCGCGGACGTCGTAAAGGTGTTTCCGTCCACCACGCTTGGATCGGGATACATCAAGGATCTCCTCGCGCCGCTGCCGCAACTTCGTTTGATGCCGACCGGGGGCGTTGATTTGAAAAACGTCGGGGGTTGGATCAAAGCCGGAGCGGTTCTTGTTGGTGTTGGATCGTCCCTTATCACCAAAGAAATGATGGCCAGGTCGGACTGGTCGGCCTTGACCGCCAACGCCCGGGCCTTCATCGAGGCCATCCGCGACGCCCGCCAGTGATGCGTAAGTTCGATCGGAACATGTTATCGGACCGCACCTTATCGCCGTTGCTAGATACGCAAAGGTTCTGCGCCTCACCCTGCCGATATCTCGGCAGAAGGCTGCGTATCAGGGGCGCAATTGTTGCCCGTGCCGGCCTCAACCGTTAGGATCGCCCGATGGCGGAGTGGGGCTCTCGGCCCCGTGTACTGTTCGGGATGTATAAACTGGCCTGCCCAATCGTGGCTCTCTAATGCCACGAATCTCAGGCCCCAGGAAAGGAGACTTCATGTCTTTCAGGAACTTGTTCGCAGGCACAGTCTGCGCCGCGCTTCTATGCTTTGGATCTTTTGCCCGGGCGGCAGATCCGGTGCCTGTTTCGGACAGTGCGGAACTCACCCTTCGTCAACCCGTTTTGCTTCAAAACACGCCTGAAGCCAACGCCCCGCAGCGTGGCCTGCTCATGTCTGGCCTCGACCAGATTGGTGCAGGTAAATTTCTCGACAAGCTGGGCATCAATATCTACGGATATGTCGAAGGCTCATATAGCTACAACTTCGACAATCCGGGCAGCAAGATCAACTCCTTCCGCACCTTCGACTTCCAGGATCAGAAGGTCCTGATGGATCAGCTTGAGCTGACCGTCGAACGCGCCGTCGACTACCGCAATCGTAAATTTGACATCGGCTTTCGTATGGATTGGATGTATGGCGCTGACGCCGGCATCATCCACTCCAACGGCCTCTTCGACTATTACGATGGCGTCCGCAATCCCAAGAACCAGGTCGACCTCACGCAGGCTTATGTTGATATCAACCTCCCAATCGGGACTGGCCTTCGCATTCGCGCCGGCAAGTTCGTCAACTTCGTAGGTTATGAAACTGTTGAGCCCACCGTCGACCCGACCAACAGCGGCGTCGTCGACTTCTACTCCCGCGGGCTGATCTTCTTCCAATACCCCTTCACGCACACCGGCATCATTGCCACCTACGACATTGCCAAGAATGTCACTGTCACCGCAGGCATTTCCCGCGGCGACAACCAGTCGGTGGAAGACAACAACGGCGCGATCTCATTCCTCGGCTCGATCAACTGGGTGATCAACAAAAGCTTTTCGTTCTACCTGTCGAATTCGACCGGTCCCGAGAAGAACGACAACAGCAGCGACCTGCGAACCACCTGGGACGCCACGTTGTTCTACACCCCAACCCGCGCCTTCACGGCCGCCCTCAATGCCTATTACGTGTGGGAACAGGATGGCAGCGTGTTCGGCGGGAACGCCAACTTCTATGCCATCGGTGCGTATGCCGCCTATGAACTCAATCCCATGCTGACCGTGAAAGGCCGCCTGGAATGGGTCCACGATCAAGATGGCTTCCGACTCGGCACCGGCCTCGACGACATCTACGAAGGCACTATCGGCCTTAACGTCCGCCCCTTCGCGAGCAACAGCCTGGGCCGCAACCTGAAGATCCGTCCCGAACTCCGCTGGGACTACTCCCCTGATACGGCCTTCAATGGCCGTCACAACCAGGTCACCGCGGCAGTCGACGTGATCGTGACGTTCTAAACCCTCGAAAACAGCCTCAATCAATCAAACAGCCCACGGCGTCAAAACCGTGGGCTGTTTCTCTTTTCGGGTTGCACAGCGCGTTACTTCTGTAAATCGCTTTCGCCAATCAGCGTAAATTGCTTACGAATGAAAAGCTGCGCCGCCAGCGTGTGATCGTCTACATAAAGCACAACCGCCGGCCCATCGGGTCGAACCATCATTGGATAGGTGTAGTGGATGTTTATTTCCGCGGCCAGCACCGCGGCACACACCGCCGTCAGTGGATGTTTCGATCGGGTCGGCATTTCCACCACCAGCACATCCTGCTCTGTAAATGAAAAGTCCTCCCGCTGCAGAATATCCCGTCCGGAATCCCGATCGGCACATATCATGCGCACCAGCGCCGTATCCGATTGGCTCTGCACCGACAGTGCTGCGATCGTGACATCCGCTTCTTCCAGGCTCCGAACCAACTGCTGCAGCCGACCCACCTTGTTCTCCATAAACACCGTGAATTGGCGCACCCGTGGCGGCTCAAATCCGGCCCCGCTCTCGGTCTGTGGTGGAAGGACTTCCTCCATCCTCGCCAGCTTACCGGCACGCGATTGAAAATGAAAAGCAAAAGCATGGCCCCTCCAACATATTCACGCAGATCGAATTATGTAACCGGAGCATCCGGAGTAGCCGTCCGTTTGATCCCGCCATGCTTCTGCTTGTCGCGCAATCTTTCGATGACCACCGGCGGCAGCAGCCCCTCCAGTTTGTTCAGATCTCCCCCCAGTGAAATAATCTGCCGGATCAAGCTGCTGCTCGTGAGCGCATACTGATCGCCTGTCATGATGAACACCGTCTCCACCCCGCCCACAGCTCGATTCGCCAGCGCCAGTTGAAACTCGTACCGCAGATCCGACACATCGCGGATGCCTCGCAGGATCACAGTCGCCTTTGCCTTGCGAACAAAATCAACCGTGAGCCCCTCAAACTGCGCCACCCGCGCCCCCGGAACTTCCTTCAGCAACTGCTCGATCATCTCCACCCGCTCGGTCAACGAGAACAATTCCTTCTTGTCTGGATTGACGCCGACTCCCACCAGCACTTCATCAAACAATGCGGTACCCCGGGCTATCACATCCAGATGCCCCTTCGTGATTGGATCAAACTGCCCCGGAAATACAGCGATGCGATGGACTGTACGCGACATGAATCCTCCAAGGTCCTGGCGAGTGCGTGCATCATGATAGTCGCCAGCGCCGCTTTACGCACCGAGGCAACAGGAGTAGTTTCCATTCAACCCATGCTCGATCGCATCACCGCACCCAATGGCGTCGTCTTTTATCGGTCCTCGCTTCTCGCGGCCGCCAGAATTCCCCACGCCTTCAGCACGCGCATCGGCGGCGACAGCCCTGCGCCTTTCGACTCGCTCAATCTCGGCAATCCCAACGGTTGCGATGTACAGGACAGTTACGAACGCATCTGGAATAACTATCGCCTTCTGGAAACCGCCGCCGGCTGTCCAGGCCGCGACCTCTGTCACGTGCACCAGGTGCACGCCGACAACGTTGTCTGGGCATCAACAAATGCACCGTTTGATAACTCCATCAAAGCCGATGCGATTGCCACCGACGATCCCGGCAAAGTCGTCTCCGTCCGCGTCGCCGACTGCGTTCCGATTTTGCTCGCGACCGAGGACGGCAAGATGGTCGCTGCCATTCACGCCGGCTGGCGCGGCGTCATCGCCAACATCCTCGCCGCCGCCATCGCCGTCTTACGCGAAAAATCCGCCGATACTCCATTGCTCCTGGCGATCGGCCCCTCGATTGGCCTGGATTCCTTCGAAGTCGGCGGCGAAGTGCTCGATGAATTTCAAAAAGCGTTCGGAAGCAAGGCGCCACTGCGTCGACGCACCGACGGAAAGGGTCACGTTGATCTGAAGAAATGCTTGGAGTTACAGGCCGCAAGCTGCGGAATTGCCCCAGAGCGCGTTGACGTCTCAACCAGTTGCACGTTCCTCGAAAGCGACGAATTTTTCTCCCATCGGCGCGAGAATGGGGTAACCGGACGGATGGCAGCGATTATCGCCCCTTCACAACGGTGAGGAAATCATGTTTGGACGCGCTAGCTGCCTCGCTTCTCAAATTTTGACAACAACGCCCATCCGTACGTTCTACAGCCCGCCTCGCGCAGCCAGCGCGCCGTCATCATGTTTGAGTTGTTGAACAACCCATATTCTTCAGCGTCTTTTACGAAATAGGTGAAGTACACCCTGTTATAAAGCTGCCCATCTTCGTGCAGCGAATACCGGGCATCCAATTCGCCGACCAGCTTTACCGCCGCCGGCCCGTCCACCCGCAGTGGTAGCACGCTCTCGCACCCCAATGCCGATACCAGCGCCTGAGTCGTCGCCAGCGCGGTTACGCGGCGCCTGCCCATCGCGGCCTGCTCAGAGCAAAACAGTGCACCGATGCCGCTAAGCACGTCGTTGTGCCCGAGCGCGTAAAATCGCCAGTCGCCGTAGGAATATTCGGTCAGGGTATTGCGCGTCGTGGGCAATACGATGCTCGCATGACGGCCGTAGTCCGCCACGTAGATTGTTACGGGATCGCTCGGATGGGCCGGCGGCGACACCTGTGTCACGCACCCGCACAGTGCAATCAGCATCAGCGGAATTTGAAGGAACGCACGAAGCCGCACCATCGACCCAGTTGTAACCGTTGAACGCATATCCTGCACTCACATACATCTGAATACTTTCGGTCATTGACAATCAGCGTTGTTCCCATGCAAAATAGTCTGCGCGGAGCGTTTGACGACGCGAATGAACTCCAACGTGCTAACGGGGAAGATCATATCGTTCGAGGAGTGAAGAATGAGATTGAACACTATCCTGCTCGCAGGCGCCTTGGCATTCGGCGCAAACGCGGTCTGTTCCGCTGTCGACGTCCACAAGACGACACCCGGCCAGGACGCCTACAACAAGGCGGTTGAAGACGTTTCAAAAGGCAAAGAACAGCTCACCGCTGCACGTGACGAGGCAGCCAAGGCGGACAGTGAAGCCAGCAAGGTCGTCAACCAGCTGAAACAGGAATTCGAAGCGTCGGATGAATTCAAGACCGCCCAGGCTAATCTCAAGCAGGCTCAATCTGATCTAGAGGCCGCAAAAGCGCCGGTATTGAAGTCCCTCCAAAACAAGCCGGACTACATCGCCGCCAAAACAGCCAAGGCCAAGGTAGACGCATTGAATGCTGCGGTGAACTCCAAGGAAGATGCCAAGCCTGAAGATAAAGCCACCTCTGCGCAGTCGGTATTGAATGCAGCGGGTGTCCTTTCAAAGTTGGAAGCCGACGCGATCACCGAGGACGTGCCGACTTCCAAGGCGCGCCAGAAACTGCTTGAAACCAGTAACAAGGTGACATCCCTCACGCGCGATTTTGAGGCGTCCATTAAGACTAACGCAACCTGGACCGCGGCAAAAAAGACACAGGAAGAGGCCCATAAGAAAGTGACCGATGCGGAAACGGCCTATGCCACCGCCCAGAAAACCCAGTCTGCCGCATATTTAACATGGCAAAACGAGAAGAAGACGGCTGACAAGAACCACACCGCCGTAAACAGCAAACCCAATCCGCGGTAAGCTGCTGACGCATCGTGGCCGGTGGGGGCGGCGCTCCGATGGAGCAACAAAGCCAAGCTGGTATTGCAACGAGAATACATCACCCCATCGTTCGATAGGCTACACTCCCCGCTCCGTGAGAATCAATCGCCTCCTCGCTCCACTGGTCGCAGCAGCCCTCTGCCTCGTCGTTGGCGCTGTCGCGCTGCAACTCCTCGGGTATCGTCTTGCGGCGATCGTCGAAACGGTCTGGCAACATGCCCTGCTTCCCGGCCCGTCGTGTCGGCAATGGTTCGCGACCCTCGTTGATGCGACGCCACTCATTCTCACCGGGCTTGCGATCACCGTCGCATTCAAGGCCGCGGTATGGAACATCGGCGCACAAGGACAATACATCGTCGGCGCAATCTGCGCAACCGCCGTAGCACTGCATGTCCGCGCTCCAGCCCCGTTGCTCGTTCCGGCAACGCTCCTGGCCGGGATGGTGGGTGCAGGCCTTTTCGCTGGCGTTGCCGCCACGCTCCATCTTCTTCGCGGCGTGCCCGTCGTCCTCAGTACCCTGCTCCTCAACTTCGTGGCCTCTGCGCTGCTGCTTTACGTCCTCCGCGGTCCCCTTCATGGACACTTTGATTATGTCATCAGTGATCCGCTCCCTGCACAGGCCATCCTTCCCAGCATCGGCCGATCCGCAATCCACATTGGCTTTCCGATTGCCCTGATCACCGCCATCGTCATTGCGATCGTCATTCGCCAGACGGTCTTCGGCTTTCGCCTGCGTGTCGTAGGCGAAAATCCGATCGCCGCCCGCTTTGCCGGCATCAAAGTCGGCCACGTCACTTTTCTCTCCCTCGCCCTGAGCGGGGCACTGGCAGGCCTCGGCGGTGCAATAGAGACGACCGGACGTCTTCCCTATCAACTCCTCCTCTCCTCCGGCGACTCCGGCTATGGCTTCACTGGAATCGCAGTGGCGCTTCTGGGCCGACTCTCGCCACTCGGCACGGTGGCCGCCGCCATCTTTTTCGGTCTTCTAAATACAGCCTTTCGCGCATTAGAAGCTGAAATGGGAATACCCTTCGCAACAGCCCAGGCGATGCAGGGCGCAATTGTCATCCTGATGCTGATATTGAGCTACCGCCGGCCCTGAGCCACGAACAACTCAGCGTGCAAGGCGATTGAAGGCGGAAGTGCATTCCAAATCAGGCTGTCGGTTATAACAACGATTTCCCTACCCCTTCCCACTCCGACCCGGCTACAATTGTGTACATGCGGGTTCCACTCTTCATCACCGTGTCGTTGTGCACAGCCCTGCTGTCCTTCGGCCACCGCGCCACTGCCCAGGAGCAACCAGCAAAACCTCTCGTGGCGCAGGCCGCCCTCGTGCAGCTCCACGGCGAGATCGATGACTACAGCCGCGACCATTTCATCCGTAGCGTCCAACAAGCCCAGGAGCGCGGCGCTAAGACCATCATCGTCGATATCGACACGTATGGCGGCCTCGTCACCTCTGGCATGGATCTTTCCCGCTTCATCAAGAATCTCCCCGCTGACATTCACACCATCGCCTATGTCGATAACAAGGCCATCTCCGCCGGTGCGATGATCGCGATGGCCTGCGACGAAATTGTGATGGCCCGCTCCGCCACACTTGGCGACTGTGCCCCGATCGTCTACAGCGAGCATGGTCTCGAACTGCTTCCGGCGGCCGAGCGCGCCAAAATGGAAAGCCCCATCGTTCAAGACTTCCGTGAAAGCGCGCTTCGAAATCATCACGATCCACTCCTGGCTGAAGCGATGGTGTCCGTTCAGATCGTCGTTCACTGGGTCCAAAGTTCCGACGCCAAGGAACGCCGCTTCGTTGACGAAAAAGACTTCATCCGCCTCAGCGATGCCGGCTGGACCACTGTGAAGGATCTGTCCGATCCGATTGATTCTGATCGCACCCTGCTCACTGTAACCACCGACCGCGCCATCACACTTGGACTCGCCTCAGGTCAGGCCGACAGCGTTGACAGCCTCGCCACCACCCACGCGCTCAGCATCTCCGATCGCTACCGCCCTGGCCTTGGCGCCGATCTTATCGAGTGGCTTAATAGCGTCTATGTTCGTGGCGCTCTCCTGGCCATCTTTCTCACTGCCCTCTATGCCGCCCTCCACGCACCGGGCCACGGGGCTGCCGAAGTCCTCGCCTTCACAACCCTTGCTCTGCTGCTCGTCGTCCCCCTCATGACCGGCTACGCCGAATGGTGGCAGATCATGGCGGTTCTTCTGGGCCTCGCGCTCCTCGCCATTGAAATCTTTGTCTACCCCACCGTCGGCCTCCTCGCCGTCGTTGGCATCGTGCTCGTCCTCGGCGGCCTGGTCCTCACGTTCGTTGGTCGCGAGCCCGGCGGCATTCCTGGCTTTTGGCCAAAACTCCCAAGCACCTGGAGCAGCCTCCAGCGCGGGCTGATTGTTGTCGCCGCCGGGATGACCTCCTCGTTTATGCTTTCGATGTGGCTCCGCCGCTTCCTCCCCCAAATGCCGTACTTCAATCGTCTCATCCTCAATACCGTCAGCGGCGGTGGCACCGTGGCACTCCCCTCTGATCCGCAGATTTCCTGGCCAGAAACTGGCATGACCGGCCGCGCCGTCACTGATCTTCGCCCCAGTGGTTCCGCCGCGTTCTCCGACAATACGACCGGGCAAACTCGCGTCACCGCCGTGGTGAGCGATAGCGGCTATATCACCCAGGGCGAAGAAATCATCGTTCACGAAATAGGCGGCAATCGCGTAGTCGTCCGTCGTTCCAGGTAAACCCGCGACCGCGTGAAATGCGAAGTGTTTCGCGAACTCCAGAAACTTTTTCGATCAGCCAAATGCCCCTTCCCGAACTCGCCATCCTCCTCGCTCTCGCCGGAGTCGCCCTGATTGCCGCTGAGCTCTCGCTGCCGACGCACGGTCTTCTCGGCATCGGGGCCGCCGTCGCTTTTCTCAGCGCGATTGGCGTGTCCTTCGGTATCAGTCATCAGGTCGGCCTCATCACCGTCCTAGCCTCCGTCGGCGCTCTTCCCGCCATCGGCTGGTTCACCGCAAACATCTGGCCACGCTCTCCGATCGGCCGACGCCTCATCCTCCAGAAACAACTCGAGCAATTGCCACCGTCACAGTTGGTCCTCCCGGGTCAATCTGGAGTCTCAGTAACCCAACTCCGCCCCATGGGACTTTGCGAATTTGCCGGCCAGCGCTTGGAAGCAACGTCCGAACATGGCATCATCCCCGCTGGCAACATCGTGACAGTGGTCGCATCCAGCGCAAAGCGCATCATCGTCAGGTCCGCAATCTGAATTAGGAAACATTATGTACAATCAACTCCCTCTCCTCGCCGACTTCTCCAACAACCCCTGGCTCTGGGGGTCGTTGCTGGTCATCGTCCTCATTCTCATCATTCTGTTCGCAATCGTGTTCCAGTACATGGGCATCTACGTCAACGCGATGGTCAGCGGCGCGCGCGTCAGCCTCATCGACCTCATCGGCATGCGCCTTCGCCGGGTCAATCCCTCCAACATCGTCCGCTCGCGCATTCAGGCCAGCCGTGCCGGCCTCAACGTCACCACTGCCGAGATGGAATCCCACGTCCTTGCCGGCGGTGACGTCCAGCGTGTCATCAATGCGATGATCGCCGCTCACAAGGCCAACATCGACCTCACCTGGCAAACCGCCACCGCGATTGACCTCGCCGGCCGTGACATCCTCGACGCCGTGCAGACGAGCGTGAATCCAAAAGTCATTGACGTGCCGAATCAGGCCCTTGGCCAGATCACCATCGACGGGCAGGCCCAGGACGGCATCGAACTTCGCGTCAAGGCCCGCGTCACGGTTCGCACCAATATCAAATCACTCGTTGGCGGTGCCACCGAAGAAACCATTGTCGCCCGCGTAGGCGAAGGTATTGTCAACGCCATTGGCTCGGCCGAAGACTACAAGCACGTTCTGAAGAACCCCGACTCCATTTCCAAGGCTGTCTTGAACAAGGGCCTCGACGCCAACACGGCCTTCGAGATCCTGTCGATCGACATCGCCGAAATCAAAGTCGGTGAAAACATCGGTGCGAAGCTAGCAGCTGACCGTGCTGAGTCTGACAAGCGCCGCTTCCAGGCCGAGGCCGAACAGCGCCGCGCCATGGCCGTTGCCCACGAACAGGAAAACATCGCCAAGCAGGCCGAAAACCGTGGCGCCGTCATCCTCGCCGAAGCAGAAATCCCGAAGGCCATCGCCGAAGCGCTTCGCAGCGGCAACCTTGGCGCGTTCGACTTTTATAAACTTAAGAACGTACAGGCGGACACCAACATGCGTGACGCCATCGCCCGTCCCAACGATGGCGCAAAATCCTAACGCCCGACTTTCCTGAGTCATGACTCGTTTCCTCCCCATCCTCGCCGACGACTCCGACCTCGGGAAAGTGGTCATCGGCGTCTTTATTGCCATTGTCTGGGGCATCAGCGCGCTGGTTACCAATTACAAAAAGGCCAGTGCCAAGGAGCGGCAAAAAAGCTGGCAGGATATTCTCAAGAGCCTCCCGAACAATCAGCAGAATCAGTCTCGTCCAACCCAGCAGTCGATGCCTCGGCCGCAGATGTCGCCGATTACGCCAACCGTCACCGCCCGTTCGCAGCCGCCGCGTATTCCGCCTATTCCCGCCAAGAATGTTCAACCGCGTCGCCAGCAACAGCCCCGGCGAAAAGTTGTGCCCAACTCCAGCGAGATCGCGGCCCGGGTTTCTCAGTTGAATAATCCGCAGGCGCCGCGTCGCCCCATGGTCTCACAGCCTCCGGTCGCTTCAAACACGTTCAAGAATTTCCAGGCGGCCGCCAGCGCGCATCAGGTTGCGGGTGGCGGTTCCCATCTTGCCGGAGGCGGCGGCGCTCGCATCGAAATGGCCGGCAGCAGCACACAGATCGCGGGCGGCCAGACTTCGCAGAACCGCAACGCCCCCGTCTCCGACGCGCTGCTTCTGCTGCGCAACCCGTCTTCCATTCGTTCGGAATTTATCCTCGCCGAAATCCTCCGCACGCCGGTCGCGCTGCGCGAAGATCATTGATGTATTACGAGCTGACCGATCACTTCACTGTTCCTGCAAACATCGACGAAACGTGGAAGTTCTTCAGCACCGCCGAGAACCTGCCGGCCATCACTCCGCCGTCTCTTGGCTTTTGCGTTCTGACTCCTTCGCCGATCGACCTGCAACAAGATTCGCTCATCGACTACACCATCCGGGTGGGCGGGCTTCGCTTGCACTGGCGCACCCGCATCATCGACTGGTCGCCGCCGCGCCAATTCGTCGACCTCCAGATCAAAGGCCCCTATCGCCTCTGGCACCATCAACATCGCTTTTGTCCGAATCCGAACGGCGGCACTGATTGCGAAGACCGTGTCACCTATAGCCTTTTCTTCGGGCCTCTGGGCCGGGTCGCCCATGCACTCGTTGTTCGTCGCCAGTTGCTGAACATTTTTCGATTCCGGCGACGCGTTATCGCCGAACGTCTTGGACCGCTGCGTCATTTTCAGGATGATGTTGAGATTGGTTTGCTGGGGTGAAATCGCCCTTGGCAATTTTCGCGGTGTTCTGGCGTTGCTTAGGCTACTATCATCGCGCGCATATCGAACGTTGAATCGTCCGGGAGAATCATGAAAGCCATCCGTATTCACAATTTTGGCGGCCCTGAAGTCCTTAAGCTTGAACAACTCAATGACCCGCGTGCGGACGCAGGGCAGATTGTGGTTCGTACGCGGGCCATTGGGGTTAACCCTGTTGAGACTTACATTCGCTCGGGAATTTATGGGCAGCGGCAATTTCCCTTTACCCCGGGAACCGATGCGGCCGGTGTGGTTGAAGCGGTTGGCGATGGGGTCAAATCGTTTAAGCCCAACGACCGTGTCTACATCAATGGGTCGGTCAGCGGAGCTTATGCCGAACTGATTCTCTGCAATGAATCCCAGGTTCATGTGCTGCCTAAGAGTATTTCGTTCCAGCAGGGAGCGGCCATCGGTGTTCCGTATGGGACTGCCCATCGTGCGTTCTATCATCGAGGGCAGGCGCAGCCCGGCGAGACTGTGCTCGTTCATGGTGCGACCGGCGGCGTTGGTATTGCTGCCGTGCAACTGGCCCGCGCGGCCGGGCTGACGGTCATTGGCACTGGCGGGAGTGAGGCGGGCCGGCGTTTGGTGATGGAGGAAGGCGCGCATCACGTGCTTGATCATCACAAGAAAGATTACCTTCAGGAGGTGCTGACACTGACGGACGGCAAGGGCGTCAACCTCATTCTGGAAATGCTCGCAAACGTCAACCTTGGGAAGGATCTGACCGTTCTTGCCAAATACGGGCGGGTGGTGGTGATCGGGAGCCGGGGCGCGGTCGAGATCAACCCACGGGATGGCATGGGAAAAGATGCGGATATCCGTGCCATGACGCTGATGAATGCGACCGAGGCCGACCTGAAAGGGATTCATGCCCACCTGATCGCCGGGCTTGCGAATGGGACGCTTCGGCCTGTTATTGATAAGGAGATCCCACTGGCCGATGCGGCGCAAGCTCACACTGAGATCATGCAGGGCGAGTCGCATGGGAAGATTGTGCTGATACCCTGAACGCCGCATCTCTTCCTCTTTTCTCCTGCTTTACCGCACCTGTCCTTCGCCGGTGACCACCCATTTGTATGTTGTTAAGTCCGTGGCTCCCATGGGGCCTCGGGCGTGTAGTTTGTCTGTGCTTATTCCTACTTCTGCGCCGAGGCCGTATTCGCCGCCGTCTGCGAAGCGGGTGCTGGCGTTTACCATGATTGAGCCGCTGTCCACGCCCTTCGTGAACTTCTCGGCCGACTTCAGGCTGGCGGTTAGGATCGCATCGGTGTGGTGGCTTCCGTATTCGTTGATGTGACTAATCGCATCATCGATCGAATCTACTACTTTCACTGCGATAATTAGATTCAGATATTCTTCGGGCCAGTCGCTTTCCACCGTGGGCTTTGCGGATGGGTAGAGGGCGCGGGTGCGGTCGTCGCCGCGGATTTCCACCCCTTTGGCGGCGAGATCTGTGCAGACTTTGTTGAGCAGGCCGGTTGGGGTGTCCTTGTGAAAGAGAATTTTCTCGGCCGCGTTGCAGACTGCGCCGCCTGGGTAGCCGGTCTTGGAATTGACGCAGACTGATCGCACCATTTCTTCGATGCCTGCGACCTGGGCATCGACGTAGACGTGGCAGTTGCCGGTGAAGTGCTTCAGGACGGGGATGGTGGACTGTTCGACGACGGCCTTGATGAGGGATTCGCCGCCGCGGGGGATGACTACGTCGATGTACTTGTCGAGCTTGAGGAGATGAGGGAGGAGGGCGCGATCGGTGTGTTCGATCAACTGGACGGCGGCCGGGTCGATCTCGGATTGCTTGAGGGATTCGGCGATGATTTTTGCGATGGCGCGGTTGGAGTGGAAGGCTTCCTTGCCGCCGCGGAGGATGATGGCGTTGCCGGATTTCAGGCAGAGGGCGGCCGCGTCGGAGGTGACGTTGGGGCGGGATTCGTAGATGAAGAGGATGACGCCGATGGGGACGCGCATCTTGGAAATGCGCAGGCCGTTGGGGCGGACGTAGCCTTCGATGACCTGGCCGACCGGATCGACCTGGGCGGCGATTTGCTCGACGGCGTCGGCCATGCCGCCGACTTTTTTCTCGTTGAGCTTCAGGCGCTCGACCAGAGGCATGGCGAGGCCGGCCTCTTTGGCGGCGGCGATGTCGAGGCCGTTGGCCTCGACGAGATGTGAGGCATTGGCGCGAAGGGCGTCGGCGACGAGGCACAGGGCGGCGACCTTTACGGCGCCATTCAGCTCGGCCAATTGGCGGGAGGCCCGCCGGGCGGATTTGCCTAATTCTTCGACGTAGGAGGTCCAGTCGTTCATAGGCCGAATTGTAGCATCCGAATCGCGCTGGCCCCAAGCAGCGATTACTATATATGCCGAATGGTCCATTTCCGCAGACCCCTTTACACGCGCCCCCGCCGAGGCGAGATTATCGCCTCGCAATCGAACGCGTTGCGACCCAAGGGTGGTCGCAATTCGCGACCACCTCTGTGGAGAACCAATGCCTCGCAAGCCGAAAAGCATTGTACCGATCGTTCCGGTCGCCCTTGAGCGTATCGATCGCAACATTCTCGAACTACGCGGCCACCGCGTTATCCTTGATACCGATCTTGCCCATCTCTTCGGCGTTCCAACCAAACGGCTCAACGAACAGATCAAGCGCAACCCCGACCGTTTTCCTGCTGATTTCATGTTCCAGCTCACGCAACCGGAGCGCGATAAGGTGGTCGCAAATTGCGACCACCTCAAGAATCTAAAATTCTCGCCCACCCTCCCGTACGCGTTCACCGAACATGGCGCCATCATGGCCGCCAATGTTCTCAACCGCCCGAGCGCCATCGCGGCCAGCGTCTTTATTGTTCGGGCTTTTGTGAAACTACGTGAGGCGCTTGCGTCCCACGCCGATCTTTCTGCGAAGCTTGCCACCCTGGAACAGAAGTACGACCACCAGTTCAAGGTCGTGTTCGATGCTATTCGGCAACTCATGACTCCGCCCTCCGATCCTCCCAAGCCGCGCATCGGTTTCAGCACTGAAGCTGATCATCCGAAACCCCGCGGCCGACTGTCCCGCACATTGGGTTCCTAGTTTTTGTCGCTCGCCGAAACGCGCTCCGCTGCGCGTTGCGGCTAAACTGATCCTCCTGAAAACGCGCTGATTCCCGGTCTCGTGTCTCCAATCGCTAATTCCCTATCGCCACCTTCGCTTCTTCGCGGGCTTTGTTCATTACATCTGATAGTTTTACGGGTTTGCCTTGCTGGCGTTTGCTTTCGTCGGCGGCTTCCATGAAGGCCATGACTTCGATGGTCTCTGCGTTTTCCACGGGGATATGGCCGGTTTTGAAGAAGCGACCCACTTGTTCCAGCAGTCCCCGGTAGCTGTCGTAGCCGCCGCTTTGGACTATGCCTTTGGAGCCGTAGACGATCGAGCCGTAGTCGAGCTTGCCCTTTTTGACGCCACGGAAGGTGCCGATTCGGCCGTCTTTCCAGGTGCCGACGACGACCTCGGCCGAGTCGGTCTGAGTGCGGGTGACGGTTTCGCAGCCGGGACCCATGACGGCGTAGAGAAGCTCGACGCCGTGGATGCCGTACCAGAAGAGGTCGAGGTGGCAGGGACTCCAGGCGGTGCAGCCGAGGACTTCGCCGACGCGTTCGTCGTGCTTCATGCCGGGGATGTTGGTGCAGAAGCGGAGGGCGGAGCTGGAGAACCAGGCGACTTTGCTGCGCCTGGCGAGGGCGTCGATGGCGATGGCGTCGGCGAGGCTGCCGGCGAGGGGCTTGTCGATGAAGACGGGTTTGCCGGCCGCGAAGACGGGGCGGATCTGGTCGAGATGGACGCGGCCGTCGACGCTTTCGAGCATGACGACGTCGACTTTTTCGAGGAGGGCGGGGATTGAATCGACGATCTCGACGCCCATGCCCTTCAGGTCTTTGGTGTAGCCGTCGACGCGATCGCGGCTGGCGGCGATGTCTTTGCTGCCGCCCGGGAAGGCCGCGACGACCTTGATGCCGGCGAGGTCGCCGGTGGTTTCGCCGGTGTTGAGGAGTTTGGTGAAGGCCTGAACGTGGGAGGTGTCGAGGCCGATGATTCCGGCTCGGATGGTTTTCACTGAAGTATCTCCTCCGCCGGGCACATCGGCGGCTGTTGCAGTGGCCGAGAGTGCCAAGATTAAACCGATTGATACGAGCGCAATGATTACAGAATCCCTCATGCTTCGCTCCACTTTTCGATCCGCTTTGAAGTGAACAATCCGCCTGTTGTTATAGATGGGGAATCTAAATCTGTTGTGTGGGGGAGTTGGGGTAGGTAGGAGGGGAGAAAGGGGCGCACGCGTGTGCGCGCAATTGGGTTGCGCGGTGATTCGGCGCAGGTGATTTTCGGTAAGTGCTGGGTCTGGCGCGGGTTTGGTTGTTTTGGGTGGTGTCGCTTTGGTCGGCAAAGCGACCACTAACCGACCACCAACCGACCTGTGACCGACCACCAATCGACCATGAAACGACCTGTAACCGACCAGCAAACGACTACTAACCGACCACCAACCGACGTGGGCGGGCGATGCAGATTTCAGAGCGCAGAAGGCCAAATGGGGGAGAAAAAAGAGGCACGTAGGCACGCAGGCACAAAGGCACGAAGGGGAAGGAAGCGACGTAGCAACGAAGGGAGAGAGGAAACGGCCCTCTTTCCTCCCCGGAATCTCCCCAAAGCGACGAGGTGCTGGAGACTTGCAACTGGAGACTTTCGACTTGTGGGGGAGAAGAGAATACTCACCGCGGAGACGCCGAATCGCTGAGGAATGCGCGGAGGGCGAGCCTGGGGTTGTGGCGATTTGGCCCCTGGATTGTTGGATGGTCCCGCGCATTGGATAGTTCCTCCTATCCTGTCTGGCCTCCTGATCTTTTATCTTTTATACTTAACATTAAGCTATCATGGTGCAGAGGGGGTGTCAATGAGATTTTGCCGGATTTTGGGGAGTTCGTAGAGTTCGAATGCTGGCAGTGCGGCGAGATCAATTGCCGGGTTTTGGGGTGAGTTGTAATTCGAGAGTTGGGAGAAAGCCGCCGGGCTCGATTGGGATGCCGCCGTTGCCGGTGATGATGAAGCTGCTGGCATCGACTCCGATTTTTAATGCACAACTGGACTGGAAGGTGATCGTGTTCTGGGCGAGAGAGCCTTCGAGGCGGGCCAGGGCCGAGACGGCTTCGGGGGCTAGGACGGCGACTGTGCCGGCGGTTTGGCCGCCGTGGGCGTCGATGGTGCTTGCGGCCGACCTTGTCAGGTTGTCGGACAGGACGAGAACCCGGCCTCCTGCTGCTACCGGCGCGAAGGCGGTCAGGGGGCTTTTGCCGAGTAGATCGATCCGGCTGCTGTCCATGAAGATGTCGCCGCCGCTGCCAGTCTGGGCCTGGGCTTGGACTGGGGTGTTGCGGAGGGTGAGACCTGCGCCGGCGGTGAGACGGACGCTTCCTCCCTGGCCGTTGGCCTGGGCGGTGATCTCTGCATTGTACGCTGACAGGAGTTTGGCGGCTTGCACGGTGAGATCGCCCGCGGCAGCGTTGGCGGCGCTGACGGAGAGACTGCCGCCTGATTCGAGAAGCACGTTGCCGCTACTGATCCTGACACCGCCGGCCGGTCCCGTGCCGAGACTTCTTGAGGTTATTTGCCCAGACCCTTCCACGAGAACCTGTCCTGCTTGAACGCGGATGTTTCCACTGCTGCCCGAACCCGTAGTGATTGTTGACAAGACGCTGCCGTTGAGGAGTTGCAAAGTACCGGTGTTGAGGGTGATTTCACCTGCGTCGCCACCCTTCACGCCCTGAGATGTAGCAAATATTCCTGACCCGCTGCCGTCGGAACTCTTACCGATGGCGGTGAATCGGTCTTCCTCTACGGCAATGCCTCCGCCAAGACCGCGACCATAAGTAGTTGAACTGATCGCGCCACCGCGACGCAACGTGACGCGGTCGCCACTGATGACAATATTGCCGGCGTTGCCGCCAGCAACACTCGAATTGCTGTCGGCGCTGATCCCCGAACTTTGGCGGTCGATGCCTTCTCCATCGGCAATGAGGAAAGAAGCGCTCACACGGATGCTACCGCCGTCGCCCAAGCCATCGGTGCTGGAGTCGACTATGCCGCCGTTGGTGAGTTTGACAGTACTGCCACGGATGCTGATGTCGCCGGCGTGGCCTCCGGCGTCCGCAGACGTGTTGTTGGCAAAAACACCCGATTTTGAGTGTTGGGAGTCTTCTCCATCGGCTACGAGCGA
>JBBRHH010000001.1:0-36092 GCA_038222915.1 Tepidisphaerales bacterium | reverse complement strand
CGAGGCGACCTTGACGCGGAGGGGTTGGTCGCCAGCAAGTTCAGACACCCCCCCCCCGACTGCTTCTGCACGCATGATATTCTTGAGGTATACTGTGGTTTGCACCGGGCGGGGCTTCACTGGCTGGCCTTTGCTGCCAAGGAATTTTGGCAACCCGTTGGAAATCAACATGACTTCGTTTAATTCACGCCCTGGCGCTCCAGCGTCGCTGCTTTCTTTGAACAGCAGGGCGCAGGCGCTTCGAGCCGCCGCGATCGAAACGCTGGAGACGCGCGTTCATCTCAGCGCGAGCGTCGAGTCGATCGACGGCACGGGGAACAATCTCAGCCACTCCAACTGGGGCAGCGCCGGCACCGATCTTCTCCGCCTGGCCAAGGCGGCGTATGTCGACGGCGTCAGCGAGCCGGCGCTGCCAGGCGACAGAAGCGCCCGCGCCATCAGCAACATCCTCAACAGCCAGGCGAATCCCAAACATCCGTCCACCGATCTCGCCACCGTTGACGGCAAGAGCCTTTCCGATTTCGGCTACGCGTTCGGGCAGTTCATGGACCACGACCTGGACCTGACCCCCGACGGCGGTGCTCGGTTCGACATCCCGGTCGCCGCGGACGATCCGATCGGCCCCAATGGCCTGCCGTTCACGCGCTCGCTGACCGATCCCGCCACGGGAACGAGCAAGTCCAACCCGCTCCAGCAAGTGACCGTCATCACCGCGTACCTCGATCTCTCGCAGGTGTATGGTTCGAATCAAACCGTCTCCGACGCCTTGCGCACCTTCCAGAACGGTCTGCTGAAAACCAGTCCCGGCAATATGCTGCCGTACGACAACTCGACTTATTTCACATCAGGGCAAATCGCGGCACTGAACATGGCAAACGACGCGCAGGCCGTGGCGACCAGCGCCCTGTTCGCCACCGGCGACCGTCGCGGCAACGAAAATCTCGAGTTGACCGCGATGCAGACCCTGTTCCTTCGCAATCACAATCGCATCGCGGGCCTGGTGCAGAAATCCCACCCAGGCTGGAGCGACGAGCAGATTTTCCAGGAAGCGCGCAAGCTGAACATCGCGGAATACCAGCAGATCATTTACACCGGATGGATCCCCGCAGTTCTCGGCGGCACCGCCCTGCCGGCCTATAAGGGCTACAAACCAAACGTCAACGCTTCAATCTCCACTGAATTTTCGACGGTCGCTTTCCGGTTTGGGCACAGTCTTCTGTCGGCCATCATTGAGCGCTTGACCAACTCGGGCGCGGACATCCACGACGTCAATCCCAAAGGTGCGGACATCTCCCTGGCGCAGGATTTCTTCGACCCCAACCTCCTCAATCCGACTGGCGCGGTTGACCCGCTCACGGGACATACCTCGTCCGACATCGGACCAGTTCTCAAGGCGCAGGCCAGCGGCGTCTCGCAGGCCACCGATCTTCTTGCGGTCAGCGAAGTGCGCAATCTTCTCTTCGGCAACGGCGGTTTTGGCGGCGAGGACCTCATCGCGCGCGATGTCCAGCGCGATCGCGACAACGGCATTCCGAACTACAACACACTGCGTGTGGCGTTGGGCTTGCCGGCCGTCACTTCCTTCTCGCAAATTTCGAGCGATCCCACTGTCCAGAAGGAACTCGCCAAGGCGTATCCTGGCGGCGTCAAGACCATCGACGCCTTCGAAGGCGGCCTGGCCGAAGCGGACGTCGCCGGCTCGGACGTTGGGCCTCTGTTCCAGGCCATCATGGTCGATCAGTTCAAACGCCTGCGCAACGGAGATCGTTTCTTCTACGGCAACCAGACATTCACGCCTGACGAGCAGCGCATCCTGCAAGCGGGAAACACGCTGAGCGAGGTGATCAAGGCCAACACTAATATCACCAACCTGCAGCGCAATGCGTTTGTCTACAAGGCATTGATCAGCGGCACGGTCAGCGGCCTGGCGATGCGCCACGTCGGCTTCGGCATCGGTGGCTACTATCGCGTGCCCTGCGGCGTCGCGGATCTCAAAGTTCTACTCAAGAACGACGACGGGACCGTCATTGCGACAACATACACCGACCGCGACGGCCACTACACCTTCAACCAGCTCAGCGGGCCTTCCGCCAACCGTGAGGTTTCATCCGGCGTCAGCGGCGCTGGCACGTATCGGGTGGTGCTGGTGCTGCCCAGCGACATGACACAACTTCCGCCCGCCCCCAAACCTGTCGTCATCAGCACCGGCGACACCTACGTTCAGAACGTCAATTTCAACGTGAACTATCTCACCACGCACATCCTTGACGTCTGGGAATGATCGAGCGGATCTCCTTTCGATCCATGGGCTGGACGCGCCGGGGGCTTGATAAACTGGGTTCGGAAAATCCGCCGTTTGGTTCCGGGCCCGCGGCGTCTGCGATGTCGCGGGATATAACATTTGAATAATGCCGTCGACGAGAAATCTATCGAAGGGATACGCGCGTGGATAGCCGCTTATTTTCCAGGCCGCTTTCGGTGGAGGAAGAACAATCCGTACTCACTTGGCTTTGCTCCCGGCTTGACTTGCGTGCGACTGCCGGTTGGCGTGAGGTTCACTTGTGCATCTGCAAGCGATCCACGCCGCTGCCGATCCCGAATTTGGACTGCGACGGAGACAATTTCGATTTGGCCAATGCTTTGCCTGGACTCGGAAAGTTCAACGAGAGGACGCTGGAGACCATTAATCTTGCCGGCAATGAGAGCCATGGTGCTTCTTTCGAGGAAGTCCGTCGGAATCTCATCGGTCTTTACTGGCGGCCCAGCTCCCACGAACTGCTTGTTGTGGAACGGGCCTCGTCGCGAGCGCTTTTGATCACGGAGTGGGGGCAGGTTCGGACACTCCAATTTGATGTGGCGAGTTCGCTGTGATGAAAGTACCGCGACAACGTGATGTCGCCTGTTACAGCGTTGGTTACGCGATACAATATTCAAATGACGCCGATTCAGGACAAGGAGCAGTGGCGAAAGGAATATCGGATCAGGACGGAGCTACTGGAGACCATCCGGCTACGCGCATTGGCCGCCATGACTGATGAAGAGGCGTTGCGCATCATCGCGACGTTGTGCGTTGCGGAGGAACCGTGGCGGGAGCGTCCGGATTGGTCGGGGCTTGTGGAGCAGCAGGCGATTTTCCACGGCCGGAGAAAAGCTTGAAGGAGCTGGCCGGCATCATGAGGGCGGCGGCCGAGGTGGAACAATTCTGCCTGAGCCAGAGGTGGCGGTTTTGCTTCATTGGCGGCGTCGCGGTGCAGCGCTGGGGAATGCCACGTTTCACGCAGGATGTGGATGTCACGCTGTTGACCGGGCTCGGCGTGGAGGAGCGCTTCATCGACACGTTGTTGAAGGCGTTTGAAGGCCGGGTGCGGAATGCGCGGCAATTTGCCATCGAACAGCGTGTCTTGCTCGCTCGCACGGCAGGGGGCGTTGATCTCGATTTTTCGCTGGGAGCATTTCCATTTGAGGAAAGCTCCATCGAACGGGCGACAGCATGGAAGCTGAGTGACATGGCCTCGCTCACGACCTGTTCCGCGGAAGATCTTCTGATTCACAAAATATTCGCTTCGCGTGACCGGGATTGGGGTGATGTGGAGAGCATCCTGGCGCGGCAACACGGTCGATTGGATCTGGCGCATGTTCGTCGCGAGCTTCCGGCGCTGCTGGAACTCAAGGATGACTCGGAGTCATTTCCCAGATTCGAGCGACTGGTCATGGATGTGCAGCGGCGGCTTGATGGGAAGTGAGAATGCTCGGCGGTGATTCCCAGCCTCTCCCTTATGCAACGCCGATGACGGCCTTTTATCGTCCGCGTTGGCGCTTTGTGATTGTCCGGGCGGTGATGGGCTTCTTCTTTGGGTTGGTGGTGATCAACTTCGGAATTATGGCCCGCCCGAGCAGTTTATTTTCTGTGGCGGTCATTTGCCTGGGCCTGATCCCCATGGGTGCCGCGGTACTGGAGTTTTACAGGGCCGGCCGATCTTTCGTTGGATGCACGGGGGAAGGCGTTACCTTTCGCGGTCTGGGAAAAGCGCAGCACATTCCCTACGACGCGATTCGGACGTGCAAGCTGGTGAATGCGGTGGATCCGGTCAAACTGATCCTCACGAGTGGCAGGAAGGTTTCGCTCAAGGCGCTGACCGATTGTTCGGCCAGCCAGCGGAATGCTTTTATGGAGGCGGTGAACGCCGAGCTTGCGCGTAGGGCGTCGTCTATTTCCCGGTGACGCGATACAGATCGTTGCCGCCTCGGATGAACAGATCTGACCCGTCAAAAAACAGGCTTGCCCCGGATCCGGCCGGCAATGTATTTCGCTGCACCTCTTTGAACGATTTCGCCGCGTCCAGTACGAACGTCCGGCCTTTGTCGTTGCTCACGTACACGCATTTGTCCGCGATCGTCACGCTTGGGTAGAAGTTGGCCACGGTTGAATCGTCGGGCGCGTCCTGGCCCAGGACGCAATCGTCCATTGATTTGCCGGACTTGGGATCGATCAGCACAGGCTTGCCCGTCGTGGCGTCACAGACGCTGTAGTGGCCTGTGGTGGTGCAGACGAAAATCAGGCCATTGTGGTAGGTCGGGGAGCCGATGGCCGCTTCGGGGAGCTCGGTCGTCCAGAGCGTTTTCTTCACGACCGACTCGCCGTTCAGCGAAAGCTTTACGGCGCTGCAGTTGCTGTCCATGTAGTAGACGACGTTGTCGTGCACGAGCGGGCTGATGGAATATTCATCGCCCTCCAGGTTTTCGGCGATCTCTTTTGCGAGAATGCTTCCATCGGCGAGCCTGACCACGAAACCCGTTGGTGTGATGACCAGCCGTGTGGCGCCCAGCGTCATCAACACCGGACAACCGTAGGCGGGTTTGACGGCTTTGTTTTCCCAGATTGTCTTGCCGGTTTTGGAATCCAGCGCGGTGAGCCCATCGAGACTGACGACTAGTGTTCCATCGGCCAGCAATGGGGATGCGCTGTGGCCGTATTGCATGGCCGCAGGTTTGATGAATCGTGACCAGGTGCGATTGCCTTCGAAGTCGTAGCAGCTTACTTCGCCGGTGCCGAAGAGGACGAAGACGTGTTCGCCGTCGCAGACGGGTGTGGCGGCCGCGAGGCCGGACGGGCGCGGGCGCTCGAAACTGTCCTGCACGGTTTCCCGGAAGTCCGCTGGCGCGTCCTGGACGCGGGTGGTCTTTTTCCAGAGAAGTTGGCCGCTTTTGCGGTCGATGCAGTTGAGCGTGCATTTCTCGGAGGTGACGAAGACCCTGTTTCCGGAGGCGACCGGCGTCGAACTGCCTGCGCCGACCGCGGTGCGCCATTTCACGTTTTTGGTTTCGCTCCATTGGGTGGGAGGCTCGGCCAGCGCGAAGTGGCCTGTCCCGTCGCCGCGCCAGCCTCGGATGTTGGTACTGTCGGTCAGAACAGGTTTGGTGTTGTTCGTTGCAGCCGGCCGGGTGGTTGATGCCGGAGTGATTGTCAGTGGCGGCGTTGAAGTGCGCGTCGTCGCGAACGCCGGTGCGCCCTGATCGGGGCCGGTGAGGTCGTAGCAGGCGATGCAATCCTGAAGTCTCAGATACAGTTTTCCGCTGACGACCACTGGAGACGCGCCCGGACCTGCGTCCGGGTTGAATCGACCCAGTTCCTCGTATTGTTCCGGCGTCGCCCTGTACATCACCGCATACAGGCTGTTCTCACTGTTCTCGAGCATCGCGATGATTTTGCCGTCGACCAGAACGGGCGAGCTTGCCTCGGCCGCGCTCATTTGACGCGGGTTCCAGAGGATTTCGCCTGTCTTCAGATCAAGGCAGCGCAGGGGATTGTTGCTGTGGCAGCCGCCGGAAATGTAGACGTGATCCTGGAAAATCACCGGGCTTTCGCCGCGCGTGTCGCCGGTCTTTTTGGTTTCCCAGATTTTCTCGATCTTCTCCGGCGAGATTTTGAACGCCATCGTCATGTTGTGGCTGCTCTCCATCACCAGCGTGTCGACTCCGGCCAAGACCGGAACGGAGCTGCCGGGGCAAAAAGTTTTCCAGAGGACTGCGCCGTTGGCCGGGTCGAGGCAGTAGATGCCGCCGGAGGGGGTGGAGTAGACGCCTCCCTGGAAGCTGATGATGAGGTAGTCCTTGCCGCCCGAGGACCACGATATGAATGAGGAATTTGGATTGTTGAGTGAAGGCTGACGCCAGAGTATTCGGCCGGTCTTTGCGTCGTACGCTGTCGGCTCCGGAACAAGGACATAGGCGATGCCGTTTTTCAGCAGCGGCGAGGAGTTGCTGAACTCGGTCTCGTCCTGCCAGACCACTGAGCCGTCGTTTACCGAGAGGCAATACATCGCGGTGCTGCCCGCGACGTAGCACTTGTCCTCCCAGATCGCCGGCGTGCTTGAAGCGCCGACGTTGGCCGCGCCTGCATAGGGGCTGACGCTGCCGGGAAACTCCTTCCGCCAGATTTGCGCGCCGGTGGCGGCGTCGAGGCAGATGATGGCGTCGAAGTAACTGATAGCGCGGTTGATCAACAACACGCGAACGGCGTTGCCTGAATTGCTCTTCCACGGGTTGAGCACTCCATCCAACTGTGCATCCATGGCTTCGACGGTGGGGAATTCTTTATCGCGGACCGTCGCGAGCTTCTCCAGAAAGCTCCACTCGAATATAGGGTCACCGTTCAGGGCGGAAGCTTCGGCTTCGATCAGCCGGTTCAGGTTTTTGGGCGGGGGTTCTTTGGTCAGGCGGCGTTGAATCCATGGGCCGAACTGTTTTGTCAGCTCAGGATCGACGTCGGCGATGTATTTTTTTGCGTATGCGTCCAGTTCGGGACCGCGTTTGAGTTTCGCTCCCTTGCCTTTGGTTCTTTCTACTTCCACTTTTTTGGCCAGATCGTCGGGCACTCCTTCGATCCATCCCAGGCTGGTGAGGTCTTTGGTGGTGAGGACAACCTTTCCGGCCTCGCCCGTGTTGCGTTTGAAATTGGCGAATATGAAGGCACGGCCGCCGGCGATGGTGATGCTGCCGCAGCCGGAGTGGGGCAGGAGGTCTTTCTCGGTTCCGCCGCCGAGTTTGTTCCAGAGGGAGGCGCTTTTCCAGATCAGCTTCGGCCCTTCTTTGGGCCAGTGGTCGAGCAGTTTTGGGCCGACGGGGGCGATGCCGTCGCGTGTCGGTCCGCGATATTGAGGCCAGTCTGCGATGGCCGGTGGTGGGGCGGTCAGGTCAGCGGCGGCGGTGCACACTGAACTGAAGATCGAGAACATCAACAGCGTTCTCAGCAACATTCTCATTGTCCTTCTGAGGGGAGTTTTAGACGGGTTTTGGAGTTGATCGCAGCAGTCTTGGAGACGAAGAGACTACCGTTGTCGTTAGTTTGCTGTTGATGGTCCCGTTGCGAGCGGCGATGCTCAGGGGTCGAGAGAGGCGTCAAGAAAAAATCACGGTGCGGAACGGTTCTGGAATGATGGTGTGAGAATCTGAGCAGGATTGAGGGCAGCCGGTGACATCTATGACGGATGGGTCAGATTCTTGAACATCGAGCCCGATATGGCCGCGCTGCGACGTTTTGCGACCTTGCGCGTGGAGTTAACGGACCGTGCAGTGACGCCGCGCAGTGGATACGTCCGGCAAAAATGGCGATTGTTAAATTTTTCTTTGCGGCCGGCGATTCGTTGACGTTCTTGTATTACAGTGGCATAGTGGAATTCTTTCGCGGCAGCACGGTCAGGAGGACCACCGTTTGGCACAGGAAGTACAGAAAATTCCGCGGAACCTTTTCAATCAACCATCGTCAAACCCCATGTCGAGCCTGAGCAGGACACAGCAAGAGGCCGACCGCTTCCCGCAAACCCTCGATCTCGAGGCGGCACGCGAAGCGGATTGGCTGCGACGGGCGCAAAAAGGCGACCGTGCATCCTACGGCGAACTTGTGGTGGCTTATCAGGATCGGCTGTACAACGCGGTGCTCCGTATCGTGGGCGACCACGAAGAGGCCCGCGAGCTGACCCAGGAGGCGTTTACCCGCGGCCTCATGAAGCTTGACAGCTTCCGCGGCGATGCCTCCCCGTATACCTGGCTCTTTCGCATCGCCGTCAATCTGGCGATCAGCCAGTTGCGGAAGGTGCAACGCCATCGGGTCTTCTCGCTCTCTTCGTCCAACGGCAAAGGCCGCCACGACACCGGCGACGATCAGGCCTCCAACCTGATGGATCGCTTGGCCCAGGACCAGGCCGAGCTTCCCCCTCAGGACCTCGAACGTCGCGAGCGCAGTGAACAGGTGCTTGCAGCACTGGGACGCCTTGATGCCGAATATCGGGCTGTCCTTGTGATGCGGGATGTCGAAGGGTTCGATTACCAGCAGATGGCCGACGTGCTCGACCTGCCGCTGGGAACCCTGAAGAGCCGCCTGTTTCGCGCCCGGCTCGCCCTTCGGGACGAGTTGAAGGCTTACTTTTCGGATCGCCGACGGTAACCGCGTTGTCCATGACCCGAAAAACCCAGTAAAGGATCAATCGCTCCGGGCGATTACTCCAGTGCCTTGCGGCGCAAAGAGTGGTTACCCAGGTAACGGTGCTTACAATGTCCCAGAACGCCGAACATATCGAAGCCAAGCTGTGTGCCTACATCGACGGGGATCTCGATGCCAACGAGATCGCCGACATCGAAAAGCACCTGGCCGCCAATCCCAATCATCGCGCTGTTATTGAAGAGCTTAAGCGTCAGCGGGTGATGGTGCGCGAGCTGCCACGCGCCAAGGCGCCGGCGGACATCGCCGAATCCATCCAGGGGCATCTGGAGCGGGCCGTGCTGCTTGACGATCAGGCGGATGAACAGGTTTCGGATATGCGCATCAACCGCTGGCCGCAGATCATGGCGGCGGCGGCTGTGTTGCTTCTCGCCAGCGGCCTTGGCGTTGTCATCTACAACATGCTCCCGCGGTCCGGCCAGCAGGTAGTCATCGCGCCGACCGGCGGACCTTCCAACCCCATCGTTACAGCGCCATCAACCCAGAGTTCTGAAACGCAGGCAGTGGTGGCTCATTCCGACGCAGCCCAGCCATCAGATACGCTGGCCAAGGGCGAACATGACGCCTTGAAAAAGAGTGAGACGTCCGGCGGAACCACGCCAACCCTTGCATCCAAGGACGACAAGGATTTTCCTGACGGAATTCTTGCCGAACAGGTTGGCAAGGGCGCTCTGATGTTGAAGCGGGAAGAGATGAAGACGCTACGGAGCGCGATGGCTGATCGAAGCCTTGAGAGCGCGCGGAACATCGGGCCGATTGTGATGGTGGGAGTTACACGGGATGTGGACGCCGTCAGTAACAGGCTCGTCAGCTACTTCAATACAAACAACATTCGATGGGATACCAATCCTGTCGGCGATGAGTCCGTCGCGGCCCGCCGGAAGGATGCGAAGGAGTTGGATGGGGCGGGCGCACCAGCCGCCATTCCGGCAGGTCCAAATCCCGTGGCCGACAGTACGCTCTCGGATGCCGCGGCGGAGGATGCGAAAGCGCGAGAGCGATCGGCGATTGCCACAGCACAGCTTCCACGCCGGGCGGGTGACACAGCGCCCGCCGCGCCGGCCGGCCAGGGAGCGAGCCGGGGAAGTGGGGCAACTCCGGCCACCCATCCTGCAGAACTGCAGGTCGCTCCCGGAGTAACGCTTTCGCCTTCGCCAACAACATCGCCTGACGGCAGCCATGACCTGGTGCTGGCCAACTCCGCCAAGATGAAAGGTGCCGCGACGCAGCCCGAGCTTGCGGAGGGCAGTGAAAGCGGCTCGCACCGCACGGTCATCGTGGCCCGCGCCTTGAACGGCGCACAGGTCGAGGAACTGACCAAATCGCTGAATGCTGAGCACGATGCGCAATGGTCGATGGAGGTTCGGAAATCGGCTCGCGCGGAAGTGATGAGTCGGCAGCTCGGGATGAAGCCCGGTGGGGGTGGCGGCGCGGGCATCATGCCGGGCAAACCGTCCACCATGCCAGGAGCTACAACGCTTCGATCCCTTGCGTCGGGCCAACAGTTTGGCGGCGGGGCTATAGGCAGTGTGAATACGGACGGCAAGGTTGTTGAGAAATCCGACAAGCTGGCCAGTGATCCGGGGCAGGCAAAGATCGCCGGGGCCCAGAACGCGGCGACCGCCTTTGGCGCGGCGACGCGTCCCAGCGCGACGCTACCGTCGGCCGCCACCACGCGGCCTTCGGATGTCACGGTCGGCCTGCGAAAGGCGAACGGCGTCGCGGAAGAGTCCGCCGCTGAGTTGTATGACTTCGTGATTGTCCTGCAAAATACGCCGCTCGCAGCGGCCGGTCCGGCAACCGCACCAGCGCTGAACATTCCGCACACCGATGCGACGACCAAGCCGGTTAACGCCGACGAACCCGCATCGCAAAAATGAACGCCGGCCTGATCACGATTCAAAGTGTCCGTACGGTCACGCAGACGCTCGACCGCCTCGCCGCGCTACTGACGCAGCGCAGTGTTCACATCTTCGCACGTATCGATCATGCCGCCGGCGCAAGGGCCAACAACCTTTCCCTTCGGCCGACTGAATTGCTGATCTTTGGAAACCCCGCCGCCGGCACACCGCTGATGTAGAGCAATCAGATGATCCAAGTTACCTCGCCGAACGCCACAGCATCGCGGACCAGCCGCAGGTGTTGAGCGCCATGTCAGAATTGTTTAAGGAATTTGATCGAGTCGGCCGCCAAGGCTAATTAGCCGTGTCGTCACTTAGATGATCGCGTTCGGCTTCGCCGGCGCGGCATCAGCCCACCCGCAAAGGCCGCCAAACCGAGCAGCGACGCCGGCTCAGGGACGGCGGTAAACGTTCCATTGGCGAATGACTGGTCCTCCAGTCCGGTACCGGTCAGCCCATTGGTCTTGCTGGACTGCGCCCCGCTTCCGGCATCGGGGAGAACATACGTGGTGTCTGAAGCGGTGCGTCCCCCGGCCGCTCCCGAAAATTGCGCTCCGGGATCAACCGACGAAAACGGCGATTGCAGCGATGTGTTGAACGTGAAGGTTGACATACTGTCCGTGAAGAAGCTGGAGTCGACCGAATCAACCGAAGTATTGAACTTCAGATTGCCACCCGAAAAGATCGACTGCATCCCGCCATAGTTGTCGCCGTCGGCATCGTACTGGTCGAAGAGATCGATCGAACTGGTATCGACGCTGATA
This sequence comes from Tepidisphaerales bacterium, assembly GCA_038222915.1. GTDB lineage: Bacteria > Planctomycetota > Phycisphaerae > Tepidisphaerales > Tepidisphaeraceae > JBBRHH01. The sequence continues at coordinate 24,930 of JBBRHH010000001.1, read as the reverse complement.
TTGCTCGTGGGCGTTATACTGATGAGCTTGCCGCTGAAAATCTGTTTCGCAGTAGTGCTAACATCATTAAATCCCGTCCCGGCCAGATCATTCGCCTTCGTGCCGGCATTGGGATCGTAGTAGATCTCAAAGAAGTTGCTTGTCTGCTGCCCGACCGGCGGCAGACTGATTGTGAACTTGGTTGCAGAAGTGCGCGTTGCGGTCGCGGTAAAATGAGTGACCGCGGTCAATTCAAATCCGCCCGTATTAAACCCTGAGACGGCGACGGGTGTGTTCGTGACGTCCAGCAGATTGCCCACCCGCGCCTGCAGATAGACGTCGAAATTAAACGTCGAACCAAGTGGAAAGGTAGCGGTATCCTCGTGGAAATGGGCGACGTTCTGCATCAGGCTGCTGCCCGGCAGAAACGCGAAGGTACCAATCTGTTTGGTGGTATTTCCACCGGCCCCGTCTGGATCAAAATTGATAAGCGAACCCCAGCCACTCGAGCTCAACAATAATGAACTCGCGGCGGCCGCCACAGCCCTGCGGTTAAACCAGCCTCGACTTGATGTCGCTGCCTCGCGCATACCCTCTCCAATCGCCCACCAAACTGGCCCTTTACTGACACTATCGTTCCGATTCTATCAAGTACTAAACCATGAATGCACTGAGGTAAAGTAAAATTATAGAAGTTAATACAATTACCTAGAATCCACAATTAACCGGACTCATCCATACACTGAATTACAGTTGTCAGGCCCATCACGTCTGATAAGACGATTGCAGATCAAAATTTGTGTTATTATCAGACGGACTCTGCAATACCCATTATAGATGAGCTAATGGATGAACCCGCTCGATGGCGAACTCAGCCATAGATCTTGGCGACGCCAACCGGCCAGCCTTATCGGACGCAGCCTGGAAAGATGGGGAAGCAACATGGCTGACCCCGTCCGCCGCCGTCGAGCCCAAACGTCGCGCGGTTGTAGCACACGGATTTTTCCGATAAGACATCCTGTACCGGGGTTTGGACACAACCCATTCGCGCTTTCGCAGTACCGGAGAGAAGATGCATCTGATTCACCAGACCCTCGACATCCTTCACCACCTCGACGTCTACCTCGATAAAGGCGCTGCCAGCATGGGCGTCTGGTTTTTCGTCGTCCTTTTCGCCGTCATCTTCTGCGAGACCGGCCTCGTCGTCACCCCTTTTCTTCCCGGCGACTCCCTCCTTTTCCTGCTGGGCATCATGACCGTGGCCGCCGACTCCCATGTCAACCTCGTTACCGTCGGCGTTCTCCTGAGCATCGCCGCTATCCTCGGCGACAGCGTCAATTACTGGATCGGCTGCAAGATCGGCCCGAAAATCTTCAAAAGCGAAAGCTCCCGCCTTCTCAACAAGAAGCACCTGTTGCGGGCCCACGAGTTCTACGAGACCTACGGCGGCAAGACGATTATCCTCGCCCGTTTCGTGCCCATCGTCCGCACCTTCGCGCCGTTCGTGGCAGGCATCGGCAAGATGACCTATAGCCACTTTGCCGCGTTCAACGTCATCGGCGCTATCGTCTGGGTGTTCGGATTCCTCTTCGCCGGCCGAATGTTCGGCAACGTCGACTTCGTCAAAAAGCATATCGAACTCGTCAGCCTCGCCATCGTGTTTATTTCGATCCTGCCGGCGATCGTGGAAATCATGCGAGGCCGGGCCGAGTCGAAACGTAAAGGCTTTGAAGCTATCTCGACGCCACAAGGCACAGAAATTTCTGCCTCAAAAGTGGGCTGAGCGTGAGGCGGCAAATTATTGCCTGATGCACTATTCGGCCGGTATAATGCCGGCCATGACCACCGATCACTTCCAAACCGCGATCCGAGGTTTTCAACGTCGGACTCCATTTAAGTCGTATGTGGTCGAACTCGTCAGTGGCGACCGCGTCCAGGTTGACCATCCAGAGGCCCTCGTTCTGCGCGGCGGCGTTGCGGTCTTCGTCAGCGCCCAGGGAGCCCCGGCCATCTTCGATCACGAAGGCGTAAGCCAGATCTTTTCCGACTCGGCTGAATCGACAGCCGCATAATTTGAATTCGTAGCGTCTGTTTGCGGCCCTTGGTGGACGAGACTCCGCGGAGCTCCCTCACTTCCCCAGAAACTTCTCAAAAAACGTATACAACACCTCGTTCGATTCCACCGTCGGATCGTGCGTTTCCCGACTGGTCATCCCCACCCTGCCCTCAAACCCCAGCAGCTTGTACACGGCTACCGCGTGGTTCAGCGCCACCCAGCGCCCCGCCCCATCCTCCGCCCCGCCTGAAACGAGGAACGGCCGCGGCGCCATCAGCGCATGCAGTTCTGTTAAGTCGCGGCCGGCCTTTACCAGTTCCTTGTAGGCCCCTGTTCTCGGGTTGTCTGCCGTCACCAATCCTGGTGTTCGCTTCGCCTCTCCCTCCAGTCCCAGATACCAGGCTTCCCAGTAATTCACGTTCCCCCGCGCCTCATCCCACACCACGCCCGGATCAGACCACGCCGCGGCTGCGAACTTGTCGTAGAGGCAGCTCGAAAACATCGCCCATTTCCCGCCATACGAGTGCCCGACGATGCCGATGCGCTTCGCGTCGACATAAGGCAGCGCCACCAGCGCGTTGTAGCAATTGGCCCCGACATAGCCCAGATACGAAAGCGGCTGCAGCACATGCCCGGCCGTGTCCGGCTTGCGCGCATCGCCGCCGGGCGATCCAATCGACAACGTAACAAACCCGCGCTTGGTCAACTGATATGCAAAGTCCCGCAGCGGTTTGCCGGCCAACCCTATGCTCGTCTCCGCATCGTAAAACGGCACGACGACGGCAGGAAAAGGCCCATCGCCCGGCGGAACCAATAGATAACCCGCGACCGTCTGCTTCTCCGCCACCTGCACGTTTATCTTGTGCTGTGTAAACCCCTCGCGTTTCTTCGTCTCCAGATATTCAATGGCCGGCTTGTCCAGAAGTGCAGGCCATTCGCCCATCAACTTGTTCCAGGCCGATAGAATTTCCGTACGCCGCCGTTTCCAATCTTCCGCCGTCTTCACGGCCGACCCATCCTCAAATAAGAGCGGCGAACGAAAGTCGCCCATTTTCCCAGCATATTCTTTCGGCGGTGAAAAATACATGGCGATTTTTTCCCAGTTTTTGGATGTCAATTCGGTGTGTTCGGCTCCAAACGTGTTTGCGCCCATCGACGCGAATAGCGCAAGCACAACAACACATGCCCAATTACGCCGCCGTCGTTCATTGCGGGATCGCATGCATGAACCTCCGAATTTCTGAAACGAAATGATTCTCGACTATCTTGCTCCGCGCCACTGCACGCGCGCGGCTTCCATTCTGCCAGCGGCAGGTGCCGCGATCTCCGTACGAGCACGAACAGCCCGCGTTGACCTGCATCAGCACGACATGGTAACCCAGCGAGTGCCAAAGTTCCCGCGATGACAGTTCCTGTCCGTGGCCCAAACGATGTGCGCTCGGCGCTTGGGACACTTGCGAATCAGTGGCTGGCGTTCATGACGTGCGGTTTTGATTCGCTAGAATGGAGTCATGGATCAGTTTCTTGGGGAATTGCCGTTGACGCGTCCTTGGCCTGCGCTGGTGGCGCTGGTTGTTGTTTTGATTGCATCGGTGGCGGTGTTCTGGGTTTTGGTGCGGCGGTGGACTACGCATCGGCTGCGGCTTCAACTTGCGGATTGGGCTGCGTCTAACCGGTTTAAGCTGGATCCGCCGGGTGCGGAGCGATTGCCTGAGCCGGTGGCCGATGCCAAGACTCGGGGGAAGCTGTTGTTTTCTTTGCGCGATGATTCGACTTCGCTGGTGCAGCTTGAGGCGGGGACTACGCCGGGGGAGGCTTCGGACAAGCCGGCGTGTTGGAACTTGCTGGTGCGGAAGATTGGGACGGCTTGGCCGCTTACGGGGTTGCGGCCGGTTTCGCACAAGTCGAGTTTTCTGGATGCTTTTGTGATTAGCAGCTATCCGTCGCTGGCATCTCCGGACCGTTTTGTGGTGTTTGGGGCCGACGCGGTGGCGGCGCGTGCGGTGGGGGGATCGTCGCTGGTGGGGTTAACGCCGGCCGTCGTGGGGCTGCTGTTGCATGGGGGTTATTTGATATTGGATTTTTCGACCCGGCCGTTTGATACGATCGAGGTGCAGCGGATGATTGGGATTGTGGATCAACTGGCGGCGCATCTGCCTGCAAAAAGCTAGGTGCGGCGTCGACGTGCACGAGCCTGATTGAGGCGCTCGCTGCCGTTGGTGAGTTTTACGAGGAGGCTCAGAAAACCAGTTGCCGCGGCGGCCTCGGGGCGGGATGTCTTGCGGGCGCTGCGATTTGATCGAACACGCATACGGTTCACGATTGCTCCTTTGCTGGACCATTTGTTGTCCCTGCAACGGCGAGGAAGATACACCGACGGAGCGACGGCGGCCTAATAAAAAATCGGTTTTCGCTGCGTCCGATAAAGTTGAGTGCGGCCGCGCCTGGAAGGTCAACGGTGTCACGGGATGATCCGATAAGGAGAGAGTTCACTACGCGCGCATGGTGTCATCTGTTACAACGTCGCGCCAAATAGTTCGAAGGAAGGAACCGCATGGTCGATCCAAAGTTGTTGAGGGAGAACCCCGAAGCGTTCAAGGAAGCAACGCGCGTGAAGCGCGTGGGCAGTCCGGAGCTGGTGGATGCATGGATTGCGGCCGACGAGAAGCGGCGGGCGGCGCAGACGGAGTCGGATGGGCTGAAGGGTGAGCAGAAAAAGCTGGGCGAGCAGGTGGCGAAACTGAAGCGCGAGTTGAAGGGCGGGACGAGCCCGGCGCTGGAGGCGGTGCTGGAGCAGACTAATCAATTGAAGACGCGGGTGCAGGCGATTGCGGTGGACCAGACGGAGGCCGAGGCAAAGAGTCAGGAGATCATGCTGCAACTGCCGGCGATTCCTGATCCGGCGTGGCCGGTGGGCGTGGATGCGGAAGAGAATGTTGTGGTGCGGATGTGGGCGGATCCTGCGATTCCGCCTGTTCCGCTTACAGACGGGCGCAAGGACCATATCAGCCTTGGGACGGGGCTGGGGATTTTGGATTTCGACCGGGGCGTGAAGCTGGCGGGATCGCGCAGCTATTTGATGCGGAAGGCCGGGGCGCTGCTGTACAACGCGGTGCTGCGGTTTTCACAGGATGTGCTGGTGGCGCGCGGGTATGAACCATTTGTGGTCCCGATCCTGGTGACAGAAGCGTGCATGGTTGGAACGGGATATTTCCCGGCCGGCCGGGACCAGGCGTATGTGACGCAGGATGGGAATGTGCTTGTGGGCACGAGCGAGGTGCCGCTGGCGAGCTTTTACTCCAATGAAATTCTGGATGAAAGCGAGTTGCCCAAGCGGATGTGCGCGAGCAGCACATGTTTCAGGCGGGAGGCGGGCGCGGCGGGGAAGGATACGGCCGGTCTGTATCGGGTGCACCAGTTCGACAAGGTGGAGCAGGTGGTGGTGCATAAGGCGGACGACGCCGAGCACATCAAGTTGCACGAGGAGATCATTGCCAACGCCGAGCGCATCCTGCAAGCGTTGAAGCTGCCGTATCGCGTCGTGAAGAATTGCACGGGCGATATGGGGCAGGGGAAGTGGCGGATGTACGACATTGAGACGTGGATGCCGAGTCGGAAGGCGTACGGGGAGACGCACAGCGGAAGCGCCCTGCGCGATTTTCAGGCGCGGCGGTTGAACCTTCGGTATCGCGCGGCGGCGGTTGCTGGCGCGAAGCCGCAGACGCAGTTCTGCTATACGCTGAACAACACGGCCCTAGCGTGCCCGCGGGTTTTGATTGCGATCCTCGAGAATTATCAGAATGCGGATGGAAGCGTGACGGTTCCAGAAGTGTTGCGGGTTTATATGGGCGGGTTGGAACGTATCGGTTAGGATTGTGATCTCATGACTTACTATCCGCCTCCAGTACAACCGGGGCCGCAGTTCGCGCCGCCGACGCGCCGGCCGCGCGAGGTATCGATTTTTCGGGCGATGGTGACTGCGCCGTTTTTCTCGGCGAAGACTTTTCGCGACGTGGCGCAGAACTGGCGGGGTATTGGAGTTCTGTACATCCTCCTGCTGATTCTTCCGCAGATTGCGTTCACGATCCGGTCGCACTATTGGATTCAGAACTGGTCTACCAACCAGTTGCCACGCTATATCGCGGGATTTCCCTCGATCACGATCAGCAACGGCGTTGCGAGCAGCACGGTGGAGCAACCTTATCTGTGGAAAAATCCGGACAACAACGTGACGCTGATGGCGCTGGATACGACGGGGACGTGGAATTCGCTGGATGACGTGGCCGCGCCGGCACTGGTGACTAAGACAGCGTTGTACACGAAGGACGCCAATGGGCAGGTGCAGATCCATTCTCTCAGTCAAATCCCGCCGGGAACGTATGACTCGCCGATGCTGCAGAAGCTGGCCAACTCAATGGCAGGCAGTTCTGGGTATTTCACGTATCCGATCGGCGTGCTGTTGTCGTGGGTGTGGCACATCATCGTGCTGTTGATTCTCGGCGCGTTTGCGATGGTCTTTGCATCGATGTTTCATGCCCGCATCTCGTATGGGCAGGGGCTGCGCATCGGTGCGGTGGCCATGACGACGGGGTTGATTCTGAATGTGTTTATCTGGGTGTACTGGCTGGAGATCCCGTGGTGTAAGACAATCATCGGGCTGATCAATCTTGGGTATGTGTTTTACGGCGTGGCCGTTGGGCTGGAGCGCGGCTCGAGACCGGGGTCGGGGTTTGATCCGCGGATGTCGATGCCGACGCCGCCCGCGCCCTATCAGGGACAGACCGGGACGGTGCCGCTGCCTGCGCCGCCTCCCTAATCCGTCCTTCAGGTCCAGGTTTTTCCGTCTCGTTTTGTGCCGCAGATGGCGACCTGCATTCCGAGGGTGTCAGCCATGGCTGCTTTTACCAACAAGGCTTTGTCGGCTTCTTCGGGACTGTTGGCGTAGGCGACCTGGATGTGGTTGGCTTTGTGGCGGCCCATCATTTGATCGCGGCTGACGCCGTAGGTGACGGCGTGCATGATTGGCCACTGGGGGGTTGTGGCGTCCCAGCGGCGCTGGGTTTCTTCTGGGGGGAGTTCGATGACGCCGGCGCGGCCGAGGTCCATGTTCATCTTTCCGTTTTCCATGTAGATGCGTGACCAGACGATTTCGCCGGGTTTGGAGATGCCTTTTAAGGTGCCGCCGCCGAGGCGGAAGTACATGAAGGGCTGGCGCTCGCTGGAGGCGCTGGCCCAGCCGTCGGCGAAGTGGGCGGGCGGGGCGCTGCCGGAGATGAGGAAGACCCAGACGTATTCGCTGGTGGTGCCGCTTCTGTCGATGTCGCCCCAGCGGAGGTCGTGGAGGGTGTTTTCGACGGGTTGGGACATTGCATTGTGGACGCGGTAGGTCATGAGGCCGTCGAGGCCGGCGCATTCGTCGACTTCGTTGAAGTGTGGGATCGGCTGGCCGTCGCGGATGATTGTGTCGCTGTGGCGCGCTTTCACCGGGGGGCGGTCGGCGTTGTTGAGCGTGCCTTCGACGAGGTCGGAAGCGGGAAGAAGATCCTTGAGGCCCTGCTGATATTGGATGCCGATGGTGTCGCACCCGAAATCTTCGGCGAGACGGACGGCGGCGACGTAGAGCTTGCACTGCTGCTGGACCTGATGGTTGGTCAGATCGGTCTCTTCGTTTTCGCCGATGTTGAACTGCATGCCGCGGTCCTGCATCCAGCGGCGGGCGTCGATGGCCTCCTGATCGGTGACCTGCGTCGTTTCGTAGTAGAGGGCGGATTGGCTGAGGCGTTCTTTGTAGACGCCGGTGGGATGGAGAAGCTCGTCGGGGATTATGGCGTTGAACATGCCCATGCAACCTTCGTCGAAAACGCCCATGATGGCTTTCTCGTGCTGCAATTGGCTGGCGAGTGATTCGCCGAGCTTGCGCTCCTTGGACGGGACTTTGACGTCCTTCCATTTGGTGACGTGGGTGGCTTTGTGCTTGGCGTGGCCTTTTTTCAGCCAGGTTTGTAGATAGTTGATGAAGAGCGGGTCGGTGAAATCTTCGCTCCAGATGGTGGAGTATTTGACGCCGGCCTTGGTGAGGGAGCCGTTGAGGTTGAGCATTCCGACGAGGCCGGGCCAGGTGCCGGACCAGTTGGCGACGGTGAGGATGGGGCCACGGTGGGAGATTAGGCCGTGGAGGATGTGGTGGGAATATTGCCAGACGGATTCGGCGACGATGAGCGGTGCCTTGGGATCGACGCCATGGAAGACTTCCATGCCTTCTTTTTGTGAGCTGATGAAGCCGTGGCGCTGGTCTTCCTTGTAGGGATGGGCACGGACGAGCTCGTAACCCTCGGCCAGCAGTGCCAGGCGAAGTGTTTCTTCCATCTTCGCCTGTTCGGGCCAGCACTTTTCGTTTGCGCTTTGGCGGAGATCGCCGTTGGCGACGAGCAGGACTTGTTTCTTGCCGGCCCTGGGCGCTTTGGTGATGGCGGGGATGGTGTAGACGCTCATGCGGTTTCTCCGTGCGAGATCTTGATATTAAGCGGCGATGATAGGGGAACCGATGGCCGTGAAAAAGTCTTTCGTCTTATCGCTGATGTTTCAGTACGCGTGGAGGCATGAGCCATTTCATGCGTGCGCGGCCGGCGGCGATTTCGCCGTCGAATTCGAGGAGACAAGCTGCGCCCTTTTTAAGTTCGATGACGGCGTCGCCGAGGCCGGTCATGAGCCAACTGGCGGCGGCACTGAGATGGGGTTCGTGGCCGACGATGGCGACGGTGGCCTTGGATTTCTGGGATTGGAGCCAGCGGAGGAGGAGGTCGCGGCGTTTGTTGGGGACGAGCTCGGGACGCTGGATGATCTTGAGATCGCCGAAGATTTCGGCGACGACCTCGGCGGTTTCGATGGCGCGGGTGAACGGGCTGGAGGCGAGGACGTCGATTTTCGGGCAGAGTCTGCGCAGACCTTTGGCGGCTTTCTTCATGTCCTTTCTGCCGTCGGAGGTCAGTGGGCGCAAGGCGTCGTCGGAACAGAGTTTGGCGAAATCGGCGTGGTCTTCGGCGCGGCCGTGGCGGATGATCAACAACTGCATGCGGGAGAGTGTAAGATGGGCTTGTCGATCCTGAAATATTCATTGTGAAGATCGTGTAAAGGTGAACTATGAAAACAGCGGTAGTGACTGGAGCGGGAAGCGGCGTGGGTCGGGCGACGGCGTTGAAGATGGCGGCGGCGGGGTGGAATGTGGCGCTGGTGGCTCGGCGGGCGGCGACGCTGGATGAGACGATTAAGCTGGCGGGGGAGGCCGGGGGGCGGATGCTGAAGTGTCCGTGCGATATTGCGAACAATGGGGAAGTGGAGGCGATGGCGAAGATGGTGCTGGTGAAGTTTGGGGCGGTGCACGCGGTTGTGAATGCGGCCGGGACGAATACGCCGGAGCGGAGCATCGAGAAGGTATCGATGGAGACTTATCTCCAGATCATTGAGATCAACATGAACGGTTTGTTTTACCTGACGCGCGCGTTTGTGCCGGGGATGCGGCAGCAGCGCGAGGGGACGATTGTGAATGTGAATTCGATTGCCGGGAAGCAGGCGAGTTCGCTGTCGGGGGTGGCGTATGTGGCGTCGAAGTTTGGGGCCGCGGGATTGGTGCAGTCGATCAATGCGGAGGAGGGGAAACATGGAATTCGGGCGTGCTCGGTATTTCCGGGGGATATCAATACGCCCTTGCTGGACAAGCGGCCCAGCCCGCCGCCGCAGGAGGCGCGGGTGAATATGTTGCAGGGGGAGGATGTGGCGGAGTGCGTGCTGCTGGCGATTAATTTGCCCGGGCGGGCGCTGGTGGATGAGATTGTGGTTCGGCCTCGATAGCTAGAGCTCAAGCTCTGGATGAAAGTCGGGTGAGGTTCTTGTACAACTCGATGTAGATGCCAGACCTCTCTCTCAACCTCGCCGGAATTCCGCTTGCCAACCCGACCATGACCTGTTCGGGGACGTGTGGGTATGCGTTTGAATATGCGGATTTTATGGATCTTTCTCAGCTTGGGGCTTTTGTCACCAAGTCGATTACGCGCGAGGAGCGGAAGGGGAATGAGCCGACGCGGATCGTTGAGACGCGGGCGGGGATGCTGAATGCGATTGGGCTTGCGAATGTCGGGCTGGACCGGTTTCTGGCGGAGAAGGTGCCGCAGTTGAAGACGATGCCTTGTCCGGTGATTGTGAATGTGGCGGGGCATAGTTTTGATGATTACACCGAGACTTGCGCGGCCATGGATTCGCTGGATTGTGTGGCGGCCGTCGAGCTGAATGTGTCTTGTCCGAATGTGAAGGACGGGCTGACGTTTGGGACGCATCCGGGGCGGTTGAAGGAACTGACGGCGGCGGTGAAGAAGGTGTTGCCGCACAAGCCGCTGATTGTGAAGCTGTCGCCCAACGTGGAGGACATTACGCAGACGGCGCGGGCGACGATTGAGGGCGGGGCGGATGTCCTTTCGCTGGTGAATACTTTTACGGCGATGGCGGTGGATATTTACAAGCGAAGGCCAAGGCTGGCAAATACGACGGGCGGGTTGTCGGGGCCGGCGATCAAGCCGATTGCTCTGCATCTGGTGAGCCGGGTGTATCGCACCGTGGCGAAGGCGGCGGGGGTGCCAATTATTGGGATGGGGGGCGTGCAATACTGGCAGGATGCGGTGGAGTTTATTTTGGCCGGGTCGAGTGCGGTGGCGATTGGGACGGCGTTGTTTGTGGATCCGGCCACGCCGAACAAGATTTGCGAGGGGTTGAAGGGGTATCTTGAGAAGATGAAGATCGAGAAGCTTTCGGATCTTGTGGGGACGCTTCAGATGCCGGGGGATGAGCCGCGAACAGCGCCGTATCCTTGAGGAAGACATGATTGCAGCATTGATTGTGATGATGGCCGCCGCGACGACTGCGCCTTCTGCAATTGTGCAAATAGGAGCGGAGGAGTTGGGGTCGCGGCCGACATTGTGTCTGGTGGCGGAGATGGGATCCATTCCAGAGGCGGATACCTGGACGGCTTGTGGGGACGGTGCGTTTGCGAAGGAGGCGGAGGCATTTCAGGCCGCGTGGGTGAAGGAGAGCGGCTGGGTGGCGGGACATGTGACAGCGGATGTGGTGCGGGCATTGTCGCGATGGGCGAAGCCGCAGATGGAGAAGTATGCGGCCGTTCCGGCGCTGGATAAGTTGAAATTTACGCCGATGGCGCTGGAGCAGCGAACGGGGATGGTGGTGTACGAGGCGACAGTGGACAATCTGCCGGTCCACAATGCACTGGTGAAGCGCTGGTTAAAGATTTATGTGCTTTGTTCGGGGGACGGAAAGACGATATTGCGGGTGACGGTGACGATTCGGGGGCAGGTTGAGGAGTAGGCGTGATTCACTGCTTTTTGTGCCGCTGCCGTGCTATCGTGCGGCGGCCCTCGAGCATCCTTCGTGTATTCACCACTTCGGCAATAAGCATCTTTTCAGCCGGCAATTTAGTTCGATATTCGGCGGCGAGTATCTTATTCGGCAAATTGTCTAGTGCGTAGTGCGCCACTGCGCTGTCTTTTTCCGCACACAAGATGAGTCCAACGGGCGGATTTTCATCAGTGTTGGACCAATGCTCCGCGGCATAGTTGCAATACAAATGCATCTGCCCTGCGTCAGCGTGGGTGAACTCCCCAGTTTTGAGGTCGATGATGACAAGACATCGTAACTTGCGGTGAAAGAATAGCAGGTCGATGCGAAACCACTGGTGGCCAATGCGCAATCGCTTTTGACGGCCAACAAATGTGAAGTCGCCTCCCAACTCCAGCAGAAACGATTCGAGATGGCGGATGAGCGATTCCTCAAGCTGATTTTCGGAATATTCATCCTCCAGGCCTAGGAACTCCAGAACGAAAGGATCTTTTACCTGCTCCTCGACCGAGACAATGTCTGTGGAGATCGGCTTCTCACCCTTAAGTAGCATTGCGCTCTTGTTTCGCGAAAGGAGCGTTCGCTGATAAAAGAGACTGTCGATCTGCCGATTAAGCTGTCGGACTGTCCAACCGCCACGAATAGCTTCCGCCTCGTAGAAGTCTCGTGCGTCCCGCTCTTTGACCGAAAGGAGACGGACGTAGTGGGACCATGGAAGCGGGAAATGGATCGTCAGAGTGGTCAATTGCGACGGAATCGTTTGGATGTTTGGCGGGCTAGCCGCGTCTGCCGTCGCACCCGCAGCTTTCTTGAGCGTTTGGCGAGATTTTCCAGACACTGTCTGGAAAATCTGCCTGTAGGCCAAGTGAAATGACCTCATTAGATACAAATTGCTCTTACTGAATCCTCTGCCGAAGCGAGTACTGAGATCATCTGCGAGTCTGCTCACCAACTCGTCGCCGTAGACGGCTTGGGCCCGTCCAGCCTGTTCCCACTTTACGATTCGTTCACCGACCCACCAGTAGGCGGCCGTCATGAAGGCATTGATGACCCGCGCGGACCCTTTGCGGGCTTGTTCAAGAAAGCCGCTCACGTCCTTCAATACGATGTCATAGTCAGGCTGCCCACCGGCCGAATTCTTCCGGAGTTGCTTTGACGGTTTCATTTCAATCCCACCTGGCCGAAACGCCTCAAGGCGGACCTCTGGAGCGAGGTCGAGGGCACTGTCGTATGCGGGCCTATGTACATTTATTGTTCGCAAATTGCAAAACAGGCGCTGGCGCATAGACTTCCAACCCTTCGGGACCGGATCGATGCGAGCGTGCGTCGGGTTCGGGTTATGCAGTTTTCGGGGGCTTATGTCCGATAACAACGAGGAAGAAGTGTATGAGCATCAACATCGAATTCATTCAGGCGCGTCAGATTCTTGATTCCCGTGGCAATCCGACGGTGGAAGTGGATGTGCTTTTGGAGGATGGGACGCTTGGCCGGGCTGCTGTGCCGAGTGGGGCGAGCACGGGTGAGAATGAGGCGGTTGAGCTTCGGGATGATGATAAGAAGAAATATGTGGGCAAGGGCGTTTTGAAGGCCGTTGAGAACGTCAATACGAAGATTGGGCCGGAGCTGATCGGGTTGGATCCGCGCGATCAGGAGGCGATCGACCACCTGATGATTGAGATGGATGGGACGCCGAATAAGGCGAAATACGGGGCGAATGCGATTCTGGGCGTGAGCATGGCGGTGGCAAAGGCGGCGGCGGAGATTTCTCATCTACCGCTGTATCGCTATCTGGGTGGATCGGCCGCCCGAACTTTGCCCGTGCCGATGATGAACATCCTGAACGGCGGCAAGCACGCCGACAACAACGTGGATTTTCAGGAATTCATGATTCAGCCGTGGGGCTTTGACACCTTTTCCGAGGCGCTTCGGGCGGGTGTGGAGATTTACCACTCGCTAAAAAAAGTGCTGCACAAGAACAATATGAGCACGGCCGTGGGCGATGAGGGCGGTTTTGCTCCGAATCTGAAGGACAATGAGGATGCGCTGAAGGTGATCGGCGAGGCGGTTGAGGCGGCGGGGTATAAGTTTGGCGAGCAGGTTTTTGTTGCGCTGGACCCGGCCGCGAGCGAACTTTGGGACAAGGAAAAGAAGGGTTACAAGTTCTTCAAGAGCAATCCGAGCAAGGTGATCAGCCCGGAAGAGATGGTGGATTACTGGTCGAAGTGGATTGAGAAATATCCGATTCGGTCGCTTGAAGATGGTCTGGCGGAGAATGACTGGCATGGATGGAAATTGTTGACGGAGCGTGTTGGCAAGAAGGTTCAGCTTGTTGGTGACGATTTGTTTGTGACCAACGTTGAGTTCCTGGAGAAGGGGATCACGACTGGGACTGCCAACTCGATTCTGGTAAAGGTGAATCAGATTGGGACACTGAGCGAGACATTCGCTGCCGTGAACCTGGCGATTCGGAACGGGTATAGCGCCGTTATGTCGCACCGTAGTGGTGAGACGGAAGATTCGACGATCGCGGACTTGGCCGTCGCGACGAATTGCGGTCAGATCAAGACTGGCGCACCGGCGCGCAGCGATCGGGTGGCGAAGTACAACCAACTGATTCGGATTGAAGAGCAGTTGGGTGAGCAGGCCGTTTACGGCGGCAAGTTCTGGCGGAAATGAAACTCGAGACTTGAGAGAGGGTCATGGATGACCAACGATAACGGCCGGGATACGCTGGCCGATGCCATCATGATGCCGACGGAGATGATTCCGCCGCTGGTTGCGCCTGAGGACGAAGCGGGGCCGTCGGTGGATGCGGGAGGGGACGTCTTGTTGACACCCGACCCGCCTTCGATGCGCGAGCGTCGAATTGAGGCCGCGGCCGCTGCGCCGGTGGAAGAATCGCCTTTACCAGAGATCGCGGAGCCTGTTAAGCCGAAACCAGTGCTTCGGCCAAGCCAGGTTGCGCCGGAGTGGAAAGAGCCTGACGTGTCGGCCCTTTTGGACGAGGCCGACAATGAGCCGGTGCCTCCGATGGAACCGGAGCTTGAGGCGGTCTGTGCGATTGAGGCGTCGAAGGGAAGCGGGTGGACGATTCCTTTCTTATGTGCCGGGCTTGCACTCGTCGCGTGCTGTGTACTCATTCCGCAGGCGGATGAAAATCGGAAGATCGCCTATGAGGCGGCGCGGTTGCGGCTGGATCTGGATCAGATCAATACGCAGGTGAAAGTGAACGATGAATTTGTGCTGCGGATTCAGGACGATCCGGCGCTGGCGGAGCGATTGGCGCAGCGGCAGATGGGATATGTGCGGGAGGGGACCGCGGTGCTGGCGCTTAAGGGAGACAAGAAGGGGGAGATGTCGCCGTTTTCATTGGTGACGGTGCCGCCGGCGGGCGTGTTGCCGGAATATCAGCCGGTGGGGGGGAAGCTGGCGTTTTTGTGCAGGCATCCTCGGACGAAACTCTATCTCATGGGTGGCGGACTGATTCTGGTTGCCGCAGGACTGGTGCTTGGGTTTGCACCGCGCGGACGACGGTTCACTTAAACAACGGGCTTCTTAATCGACTGGGCCGCCGATTTGTTCGTGGACGGAACGCGGGGCGGTGACGATCAGGGAGCCATTCCAGAAACGGATTGCGGCTGGGCCGCCGTTTGGACGCCAGACGTCTGGCTGGATCGTTTCCATGATCAGGTCGACGAGGTTCTTGCCGCGATCGGCCTTGCTGGTCTGCTTGTCGGTGCTCGCACCTGAGCCGGAGCCATTCAGGCCTGCGCCTGCTCCGCCACCACCGCCGGGCTGGAGGGTGTTTTGGATGCCGCCGCCACTACCACCTGCGCCGCCGTTGGCGCCGTTTTGCTGGGCGAGGAGGTTGAAGTTGGTGGAGGATTCGAAGTCGGGGATTTCGAGCATGAGGTCTTCGACGTTGTAGACCTTGGTGATCAACTGTTTGTCGGCGAGCTCGCGTGTGGTGACTTCGATGACGCCTTCATCGGAGTAGAAGGTGAGTTGGCCGGTCGCTCCGCTTTTGGACATCAGGACGTTGAGCACTTTGCGAAGCGTCACGCCGCGCAGGCGGACGTTGACCTGGGTGTCTTCGGTGATGCCGACGGACTCGATGGCTTTCCAGTTGATGTGCAGGTTTGCGCCGCTGATGTCTCGGAGGAAGTCGAAGCAGTCTTTCAGGGCAACATTGGTGAATTTGATTTCAGGCAGGACGCGGTCGAGGGCCGCTCGGGTGACGTCGCCGCGTGAGCGATCTGCGGACAAAAGAAGCACGGATACGATGCAGATCAGGAGAAGCTTGCGGAGCATGCGGCCTCCATTGGGTGGGAACTTTGGGTGCGAAGTCTTCTGTTGCTGCAAGTGATCGTAGCACATCATCTTGCCGTGCTGCAACATAATTCTTAGCGAACGGCAGATGTGGAATTTGTTGATTCCGGTTTGGCCGTGTGATAGGTTGATTTGCGGAGCGTCGGCATGGTGGCCGGCGTGTACCGGGCTGATGTTGGTACTTTTTTGTGGCTGAAGCGGCGCTCGGCGCCGCCGTTGGGAAAGGGAAGTCCCATGCTTCTGCACGATCTTTTGCAGCAGTTCGACCCTTCGTTATCGGTTGCGGGGATCAAAAACGTCGACATTTTGGGTATTGCGGATGATTCGCGGCAGGTGAAGGCTGGCGATCTTTTTGTTGCGCGGTCGGGGGCGAAAAGTGATGGGCGGCAGTTCATCCTCGATGCAACAGCGCGCGGGGCGGTCGCGATTGTTTTCGAGGATTCCGCTGTCGTTCGGCCTTTGCCGCTTGTGATCGTCAGGAACATTGGACCGGCGACGTCGCGGCTGGCGAATCTGCTGGTTGGCGAGCCTTCGCGGGCGGTGCAGGTTGTGGGGGTAACGGGGACCAACGGCAAGACGACAACCGCTTATCTGATCCGGCATTTGCTGGCGAGCGTCAAGCGGCGATGCGGGATGATTGGGACGGTTGAGATTGACGATGGACGGTGCGTGCGCGAGGCGACGATGACGACGCCGGGCGCGGTGGAGATGGCGTATCTGCTGGGGAGCATGCGCGATTCGGGATGCAGCGCTTGTGCGATGGAAGTTTCGAGTCATGCGCTGGACCAGGGGCGCGTGGCGGGGGTTGGGTTTGCGGGAGCGGCGTTTACGAACCTGACGGGCGACCACCTGGATTATCACAAGACGATGGAGAACTATGCGGCCGCCAAGTCGGCGCTGTTTGAGGGGCTGGATGCGTCGGCGGTTGCGGCCGTGAATGTGGACGATCCGTGGTCGGATCGAATGGTGAAAAGGTGTCGCGGGCGGATCATCGGGTTTGGATTTGCGAAGGACGCGGACTATCGGGCGAAGGATATTGGCATCTCGGCGGAGGGATCGCAGTTTGTGCTGGTCACCCCGGACAGGGAGGCGGAGGTGAAGATGGCGCTGGTGGGACGTCACAACATCGCCAATGCGCTGACGGCGGCGACGCTGGTGGGCGAGGTTTTTGGATTGAACGTGCATCAGATCGCGGCGGGTCTGCGTGATGCGGGCGGCGCGCCTGGGCGGTTGCAGCCGGTGCGGTGCGGGCAGCCGTTTACTGTGCTGGTGGATTATGCACATACGGATGATGCGCTTGAGAATGTGTTGTCGGCGCTTAGGCCGTTGAACAAGGGGAAATTGCGGGTGCTTTTTGGTTGTGGCGGGGACCGGGATGCGACGAAACGGCCGCGGATGGCGCAGGTGGTGGCGAAATTTGCGGATGCGATTTATGTGACGAGCGACAATCCGCGGACGGAGCGGCCGGAGGCGATTATCGAGCAGATTGTGGCCGGGCTGCCGGCGGGGTTGCGGAAGGAGCCGGGGAATCGGCTGGTGGTGGAGATCGATCGGGGGGCGGCGATCCGGCGGATTGTGGGCGATGCGGGGGCGGGCGATGTGGTGCTGCTGGCGGGTAAAGGGCATGAGAACTATCAGATTGTGGGGGTGGAAAAACATCATTTTGATGATGTGGAAGAAGTGACGCGGGCTTTGAGCGGGGGGATTGCCGTATGAATCCCATATTGCTGGATGAACTGTGCAAGATCGTGGATGGGGAACTGCTGTGGCCGTGGCCGTTGAATGCATGCATCAATGGCGTGTGCACTGACTCTCGGGCGATGGCGCCGGGGACTTTGTTCATTGCGATTCGCGGGGAGAAGCATGATGGGCATGAACATCTGGTGGCGGCGTATCATGCCGGGGCGATGGCGGCACTGGTTGAGGAGCGGAAGGCGGATGCGCCGCGGGATTGGCCGATGATTGGGGTGGCGAATACGCGGATTGCGATGGGGAAGCTTGCGGCGCACGTTCGACGGCAGTTGCGGGGAAAAGTCATTGGGGTGGCGGGGAGCAACGGAAAAACGGGAACAAAATACCTGATCAATTCCGCGCTGCGCGGGGCTCAGCGCGGTTCGTTCTCGCCCAAGAGTTTTAACAATGACATTGGGGTGCCGCTGGCGATTTTTCCGGCATCGCCGGCCCAGGATTATCTGGTGCTGGAAATCGGGACGAACCATCCGGGGGAAGTGCTGAACCTGACCAAAATTGCGCAGCCGGATGTGGCGGTGATCACGAACTGCTCGGCGGAACATCTGGAATTCCTCGGGGACCTGGAGGGCGTTCGGGCTGAGAACGCGAGCATCATTGCCGGGCTGCGGCCGGACGGGTGGTTGCTGGTCAACGGGGACGATCCGCAGTTGCTGAACGCGATCTCGGCGCATCCGCGCGAACGAACGCTGACGTTTGGTTTTCAACCTTCGAACAACCTGTTTGCATTTGATATCCGAACCGATGGGACCGGCACGCGGTTTCTGTTGAACGGGCGTACAGAGGTTTTCGTGCCGCTGCTTGGCCGACACAATGCGATCAATGCACTGGCGGCACTGGTGGTGGCGCGGCAGCTTGGTGTATCGGAGGCGACGGCGATTGAAGGGCTTGCGACCGCGGATGCGCCCGAGATGCGGCTTGAGCTGAAGCGCGTGGGGGGCGTGACCGTCTTGAATGATGCGTACAACGCGAATCCAGCCTCGATGAAGGCGGCTTTGGAAACGCTGGCGGGCATTGAGACCAAGGGGCGACGCATTGCCGTGCTTGGGGATATGCGCGAGCTTGGGGTGACTACGGAACGCTATCATCGGGAATTGGGCGAGTTTGCGGGCAAATCCGGAATCGATGTCATGATCTGCGTGGGGGAGAACGGGGCGCTGTTTGGGGAGGCGGCGCGGGGTTCGGGGGCGACTTGTGAAATCAAATGTTTTACGGGGGCGGGCGACGCCGCGACTGATCTGGCGCGATGGATTGGCCAACGGGATATCGTGCTCTTGAAAGGGTCGCGAGCGATGCGGCTGGAAGCTGTGGCAAAGGCGTTGGAGGAGCGAGAGGTGACGCCGTTGTGACGGCGTTTGCTGGTATCGATGCTGTATTTGTTGTCTCGTTATCTTGTGCGTGAACACATGCGATGGCTCGAGGGCCATGGGCTGGGATCGCTTCGCGTCTTTCAGTATGTGTCGTTTCGGGCGGCGATGGCGGTGGTGGTCAGTTTTCTGACATGCGTGATTTTGGGGCCGAGCGTGATTCGCTGGCTGCGGCTGCGAAAGATTGGGGACCTGGCGGGATTCGATCAGGTGGATATCGATAAGCTGATGGCCGGGAAGAAGGGGACGCCGACGATGGGGGGATTGCTGATCGTGGGCGCGATCACTGCTTCGACGATTCTGCTGGGGGACCTTGGAAACTTTTATGTGACGATGGCGTTGATCTGCGTGCTTTGGATGGCGGTGGTGGGGGCGGCGGACGACTGGTTGAAGCTTACGGCCGGGCAGCGCGCTGGGACGCGGCAGGGATTGGCGAGCAAGGAGAAGTTGGCGTTTCAGATCGGGCTGGCGGTCGTGCTTTCGTATTTCACGTATCGCCATGGGATCAAGATCGAAGAGACGCACACGCTGTATTTTCCGTTCTTTAAGGACCTGAAGATTGATCTGGCCCTGCCGCGGTTGAATAGTTGGATCTATGCGCACATGGCTTTTCTGCGGTGGCTGCATATCGATTTTGGATCGGTGCTGTTCATACTTGTCGGCACGATTGTGCTGACCGGGACGAGCAATGCGGTGAACCTGACGGATGGACTGGATGGGCTGGCGGCGGGGTGTATGGCGATTGTGGGATTTACGTTTTTTCTGCTGGCGGTGATCGTGGGGTGGAAGAAGCTGGCGGAGTATTTGAATCTGGCGCATGTGCCGCCGGCGGGGGAGATGGCGGTTTTGGCTGGGGCGATTACCGGGGCTTGCCTTGGATTTCTGTGGTTTAACTGCAACCCGGCGGCGGTGTTCATGGGGGATACCGGATCGCTGGCGCTGGGGGCTTTGATTGCTTACATCGCCATTGTGATCCGGCAGGAGATGACGCTGCTGATCATTGGTGGGATTTTTGTGGTGGAGGCTTTGTCGGTGCTGATGCAGGTGGGATGGTTTAAGTTTACGCGCATCCGGTATGGAGCAGGCCGGCGGATCTTTTTGATGGCTCCGCTGCACCATCACTTTCAGCGCAAGGGGTGGACGGAGACGCAGGTGGTGGTGCGGTTCTGGCTGGTGCAGGCGCTGCTTGCGGCTATGGCGCTGGCGACGATCAAGCTGCGGTGACTGTGCCGGTGATGGTGAAGGTGATTGGGGTTGTGCTGGCGCTGGTGCTGATGGAGACCTGGCCGGTGCGGGTGGCGACGGTGCTGTTGTCGAGCTGGATGGTGAGGGTTGTCCGGCTGTGGGCGGCGATGGGGGTTTGTGGGGAGCCGACGACGGCGAATCCTGCGGGGAGATCGATGACGTTAATGTCGATGGCACTGCCGGTGGTGTTGGTAAGGATGAACTGCCGGACCGGGCCGTCCTGGGCGAGGGGGATGGAGCCGAAGTTCGTGCCATCGGTGGCTGAGGGGGTGGTGTCGCCGGTGGCGATGGATTGGCCATTGCCGGTGACGGTGAGGCCGGCGCCTGTGGTGTGACCGCCCGAGTTGTTCCCGTCTTTTTCATCCCCGTTGTCCGCTTGATCCTTATCCGGTTTCGGTTTGTCTTCTACATGCACCTTCTTGACGTGGGGCTTTTTTTCCTTCTTCGGGGGCGCGTTTTTTTTGTCGTGGTCCTTCACTTTTGCGGTCGGCTGGTGCTTGAGGGGCTGCACGGTGGCGACGACGTCGGCCGGTAAGTGAGCCAGAGACTGCAACAGGGATGCGAGGGAGGTGGCGCTGAGGAGGAGGCGGTTTTCCATCGATTCGATGAGGGGAGTGGTGGCTTTGTTTTGCATCGCTGCAGAGTATGCGAGTGCGACGCTTGGCCGGGACGGTCGAATTTATGGGATTGCGGCGCTTCCGCAAGTTCAGGGAGTGGACTGGGCAAAGCTTACCGGATGAATCGGCTGTGCGCTCGTGCATCAGAACTCCATTCCGCCTTCGTCGAAATAGATGCTGGCTTGCGGTTCGATTTTGCTGAGCGGGACGTTGCGGGATTTGAGCTGGTCCTGGGTGACGGCGTAGAGGGGGGAGATTTCGAGGGCGGCGTCGGGCTCGTTGTCCTTTGTCGGGATGGTGACGCCGGCGGCGGTGAGCCATCGGGCGGCGCGGCGGACCTGGTCGCGGCGGCTGGTGGCGGGGGAGTCTGGGCCTTCGGCGTTCTTCACTGGGGAAAATTCTTCGGCGCGATCGGTGGTGTAGACGATGGGGTTTTTGGCGAGAGGGATGGCGTCGAAGACGAACTGCTCGAGTTTTACCGCGTTGACTTCACTGGGTTTGATGAGATTGCCCTTTTCATCCACATAGGGGACCTTCTTTTCGGCGCGGTGCCAGGGGAGGCTGAGCTGGCCGCCTGAAGTGAGGCGCTCGATGAAGGAGACGCGGAGGGCGTGGATGGCGATGGAGCCGGCGTTGAAACGGAGGGAGCCGTCGGGGTTGGTCTGCTGGGCGAGCTCGTTGGCAAGATCGCTGTATTCGATGACCTGGAGTGTGCCGTCGGCGATGACGAAGTTGCCGACTTTTTCGAGAGCGCCGGCCTTGGCGATGGTTTTGGAACTCATCTCGCTGGCGGTGATGTCGTGGAGGCCGAGGAATAGGGGGTCGATGGTGTGCACGAGGGGGTTGTCGACCTGGAAGTAGGAGAGGTGTTCGATGCCGCGTTTTTTCATGTCGGCCAGTGCGCCGCTACGAGCGAGGGCGCGGAGGCTGCCACCGTGGCCGTCGGGGCTGAGGGCGATGGAGTCTTTGGCGGAGAGGAGGACGGTGCCGTCGCGGGAGAAGGCGGGCATCATGCCCTGTTGGAAGAAGAAGATGTCGGCCGGCGGGTAGCCGAAGGAGTTGTTGTTTTTGAAGAAGGCGCGGGTGGGGGCGTCGTTGACGTCGCTGGTCATGATGTACCAGGGGATGGTTTTGCCGGAGTCGCGCGACCAGGCGAGGAGTTGTTCGGCGAAGAGCTGGAAGAGGGGTTTCTGGTTGATGGGGGTGACGGGGTATTCGCCTTTGGGGCCGTCGTAGCCGAGGCGGGTGCCTTGGCCGCCGGCGACGAGGAAGGCGGCGACTTTGCCTTGCTTGAGGAGTTGGAGGCCGCATTGCTGGGCGTCTTTGTAGAGCTGCTGGTTGGCCGGGTCGGGGGTGTGGGGGTAGGCCTGGACGGGTTGGATGGTGCGCGGGAGTTCGATCTGGGGTTTGTGGCGGACGTATGTTTCGGCGAGTGTTGCGATGAGGTTGAGATCCAGGGCGCGGATCTGGTTTTCCAACTGGGTGCGCTGATCGGGGGTGAGGTCCTCTTCGAAGCGGAGGATGTTGGATTGGCCGATGCCGGAGAGTTGATCGTGGAGGTTGGTGTTTTTCATGTTGGCGCTCATTGGTTTTGTCCCGGGATTTGTCCCGGGTTTGTTCTCAACTGCATGGTTAGCGGAAGGGGGAATGTTTGGCAATGCGGGACGCGATTGTCGCGTTCAGGCGAGCTTTTTGGTGAGGATGCGCGCAAAAAAAACTTCTGTTTGGGCTGGTTGGGAATGTGGGCCGGGAATCAAGTTGTTCTGCGGACTGGAGTTGCATGTGGCGAGCGGTGTGACGTCGCCTGAAAAACCGACCCCTTTCCGACCCCAAACCCTCCCCGTTTTGACCCTCGAATGACCCCGAACCGACATAAAATCACCCCGTTTTGACCCCTGAATCACCCCAAACCGACGGACGCTCGATTTGTTTTTTCGAGCGGCCTGATGAGCCAGGACGGCCCTTGAGTTGAATGGCTTTGCGGGATGGTGGATGATTGTTTGCATTGGCGGCCTGAGCGTCATCCGGATGCTTTTGCTGAGGATGTTTGTGACCGAACAATACCCTATCACGCGTTATCTTCGGCGTCCAGATTAATCTGGTTGTTTTTCGATGATTTTTTCATCTTTATGGTGGTTGAAAGGATGTGGATTTGCTGGAGCGCACTGTGAAAGTTGGGATGGGGCAGATGCTGGTGGAGGCCGGGGGTATCAAGGCCAACATGGGGCGGGCGGTTGCGATGATTGAGCGGGCGGGGCGGGAGGGGTGTGACGTTGTGGTGTTGCCGGAATGTATGGATGCGGGGTGGGCGGCTTCGGAGGCGGAGGAGTTGGCGCGGCCGGTGCCTGGGCCGATCAGTAAGGCGCTTGGGGCGGTGGCGCGGGCGGTGGGGATTTATGTTGTTTCGGGGCTGACTGAGCGGGCGGGGGATCGGATTTATAACTCGGCCGTTTTGATTGGGCCGGACGGGGAGGTTTTGCTGAAGCATCGGAAGATCAATGAGCTGGATGTGGGGCTGGCGGTTTATTCGGTGGGGGATTCGCTGGGGGTGGCGCGGACGCCGATCGGAACGATTGGGTTGAACATCTGCGCGGACAATTTTGCGGATTCGATTGTGCTGGCGCATGCGCAGGCGCGGATGGGGGCGCAGATGATTTTGTCGCCTTCGGCGTGGGCGGTGGATGCGGACCATGACAATGCGCGCGAGCCGTATGGGCCGTTCTGGCTGAAGGGATATCAGCATGCGGCGAAGGTGTATCGGATGGCGATTGTGGGGGTGAGCAATGTGGGGTGGCTGACTTCGGGAGCCTGGAAGGGGCGGAAGTGTATTGGATGTTCGCTGGCGGTGGGGGCGGATGGGGAGGTTTTGGCGCAGGGGTCTTATGGGGTGGAGGCGGAGGAGTTGGTGGTGGTGAAGGTGGGGTTGGAGAGGCCGGGGGCGGTGGGGGCGGGGATGGCCGGGGAGTTGCGGGGGCGGGGGTATGAGGTTGAGTGTATTTTTGGTGGGGGGTTGGTTTGACTGCGGATGTTGCGGATGAATTCGAGTGGAATTGAAGACTTGCCGCCAAGTTCGCCAAGAGCGCCAAGGAAGAGAAGGAAGTCGATGCTTGTGGTCGGATTTTGATTTGTGGGTTGTCTGGTAGGATTGGAATTCATGCGGGTAACCGATTTGGATCCGACGGCGGTTTTGGTTGCGTTGATTTTTGTTGGCGCTGCTGGTGTGGCGTTTATGTATGCGGATCAGTTTGCGATTCGGGTTGGGGGTGCGCTACTGTCTTCTGGCGTGGTGTTGGTGGGGCTTGGGTGGCCGGGATTGGGGGCTTTTTGGATGCTGGTTTTGTTGATGATGATGTTTGGTTCGGATCGGTATCGGCCAATGGTTGGACGGGTGCGGCGGGCTGGGTAGTGGGAGGTTCCCATGAATCGAGGCGATGCTTACAGGGTTCTCGCTGCGTTGCTGGAGCAGGCTCGCAGTCGGGGATATGAGGCACTCTTAATACTTGTAGGTCAGCCTGCCGTGGCGCACTTGGTGCGCGTCAATGGTGAAGACGTGGGTGTGGATACCGTCGTGATTTGGGAAGACGAGAAACGCGGCCGCTTGCGGGTGTGTGCCACGGCATTCGGCCCGAGCACATTCACGATGGAGCGGCTGGCTGAGTCTTTTGTGATTGGACCGGCTGGGGATAGTTGTTTGAAGTGATGGCACGCACAGCGGAATGACGCGTCATTGGGAGACAAATGGCCATTCATCCTGACGAGGAAGCAACTATTCGCGCGTTTGTTGTTCGTGCCAGGCGGGACCGGCTTCTGATGATGTTGGGGAATGCGAAACGTCGCGAGCAAGCGAGAGAGGCTCTCAATCACTATCATGGTTGGGATCCGCGTTTTGCGGAAGTGATCGCGTCTTCGGTTGATGTGCTCGCGCTTTTGCGCAGCGCGGGTGCGCCGGAGACTTGTCATGTGATCTCGGTTAATCGAGAGTTGGATGGCCGGGATATGCGATTGGATGAAGCGGTTGAGGCGGCCGACGCGGATTACTTTGCTTCGGTGCTGAGTTGCTTGTCGGGGCGGCTGGCGTTTTTCTTTGATGAGGCGTACGCGCCTCGGATTCGGATGCTGTTGCGGCGGTGAATCGTGCAATGGGGTATCGTTCCGCCATGACCAATCGTCTTCAGCCGTTGCGCATTCC